>NZ_JBMLSD010000333.1:0-1552 GCF_049240685.1 Flectobacillus sp. | reverse complement strand
AGCAATTTCTATTTTTGTAAGTTCAAATAAATCCCCACAATTTGATTCATTCAAGCCTGGTGTCACTCTAATATCTCCGCTAAAAACTACTCTTAAATTACTTATTTTGAAACATTTAGGCAAATTTATCGGTGTGAGGCTATTTAAGCCATTTGGTTTTAGACAAAAAGTCGAGTCATCCTCTTGGGTAATTAAGCCTTTTATATTTTCTAAACGCTCTTTAAATTTCATGGTAAGGGTATCCCGATTATCATTGCATTTTTTCCAGCCATATCTCTCAATATTTTCACAATAGCTCCAGTCTACCTTTTCGAGTACAATATTTTCACAACCATATTCAGGTTCTTGGTCAATATTTTTACATGATGAGATGTAAAACGAGAAAAACAATATTATTTTGAATAGGTTTCTCATAATTATCAAGTTTACGACTGAATGTTAGCTAAAACAGTTTATGTCAAATCAAGCTCAAACTTTATTAATAAGTGCTTCTATATTCTTAGAAGAATTGAACTTACTTTGGACTAAACGTAATTTTAGTACCTTTTTTATTCCAAGATTTTTTCAAATTTCAAGTGGAGGTCTGTTGGGTGAGGATAGACAACAAAGATTGGTGTATTCGGAAATTTCATTTCTTGAATTTCCAAAAGCATTTTGTATGCACTTACATTCCCATCAGGGATTTTGTGACCTATGTATATTGCTTTTATTGATTCTGGATAATATTCCATTTCACGGTCGTCCGAGTTCAATTCAGTGATAATTCTCCATTCTTTTTCATAACTCCAATGTTTAAATTTCGTAGTCAATACGTAGTGGTAAGCAAATGAAAAGTCTTTACGAATTTTAACTGGTTTTTCAGGATAAATAACTCTAGTCAAGGAGTGTCGGATTATTTCATTTCTCTTGAGCTTAACGTCAATGCTCTCACCATTAAATTCAAATGCAAAACCATTGTAATTATTCGTATAGTGAGCCCACATTAAGTGATTGTCAATAGTTTCAGAAAAGGAGCAAACTCCAATATTAGTAAAATTATTTCTTTTTACCGTTTTCATTCCATTTAATTCTCCAATGTTTTCCACTAAGTTTATATTACAGTCAAAAGGGTCGTTAAATTGTCCTGGATTTGCCAAATGAAAATAGGATCTTCAAAGCCCATCAATACTATAAAGATTTAAAGGAAAATATTTGAATAGTTTGTCAGCACTTTTTGGTAATAATTCTCCGTATTGATAAGTATCCCAAAGTTTAGTCTTGAAATTAAGTCTTAGCTGATATTCTTTGTCTATTGTAAACTCGTTCATAGAATTGTTGCTAACTTGTATATAAATAATTATTTCCCTACAACGCTCACCTAGAAAATCAAAGGTATAGGCGTAAGAAATAGTTTAAATTTTGAGAGCATATTTATTGAAAAATGGTGAAATCATATTGTTTGAGCCGAAGGCGAGGTGGTTCACCACTCCGATTAGGATTTCTTGACTTTCTTTTGCAGCCGACGAGCTGTTACTTTTCTTGTGCCAGACGGGCACGCCTAGTGGGGCACGCC
>NZ_JBMLSD010000332.1:0-1885 GCF_049240685.1 Flectobacillus sp. | reverse complement strand
CCGCAGTACTCTTTTTCAACAACGGTATGGCAATATGGTCTTACAAAACAAAACTCATAAAACTACAAAATGTTCATTTTTAACAGCTTATATACTTCTGCATGCGCTGAGTCGATAAGACAAAGTATTTGGTTTTTTACAGAAATTAACAAAAAAAAAACACCTCGATTACCATCTTAGATTTACGAGAAAGACTTTCCCGAAATTCGGGAAAGCCTTTGCATTGAAACCACTTGTATAATTATTTATGAATCCAAATGCGTCTTTATTTTTTGATTTTAATCTTAAAATTGGCGCTCAACTCTTTTCCTTGGGTAGTCGTCACCTTTATTTTAATTTGATCATCTCTATCTTTGCCTTTGTCTTTATCCCATGCACTAATCTGATAGTAAATTTTGGTTCCTTTCACATACGCAGTACCATGCGAACCCTGTTCTGTGACACTTACCGAGCTAATCTCGGCACAGGATGAAAGATAAAGTTGATAGGGAATCTCAAATGGAGTAGCTTGAACAATCGTTTCTGAAACTTCCATTACGCCATTATCAAACTTGACATCACAGTCAGTAGCCCGAATTAGACTTATTTTGACCCAAACACCCGGTGATGCAACCCCATATTTGTCAGAAAGCGTATATTCCAGATAATCATCTATTTGTGTAAAGTAACTCGGAAAGCTTGCGGCTATTGGTTCATAATCTATCTTTCCGTTGCTTACACTTGCTGTACCATACTTTGGTAATTTGGTTATTTTGAGGGTACTAGCATTATAAGTTGAGCAAAGGTTATCGTTTGCCAAAATATCCAATTGTACCTTCGGAATATTACTTGGAATCCCATAGTAATTGGGCAATAGACTCGTAATGCAAGGTCTCACCGAAGAACCTTCCACGTCTAATTTTACTGCTGCAGTCATACAAATTCCTTGAGTACCAGCCGAGCATACCCGATAAAACAACAAATCAGGGCCATCATAATCCTTTTGGGGAGTGTATACAATTCGGTTGTTTTTTACAACCGCCGAGCCAAATAAAGGATTGAGGGCAACCTCTAAACTAGATGAATCCAATATGGCGTTACAATATCTATCGTTTTTCAACACGTCTAACACACACTCTCCGCCTTTGTTGATACATTGAAACCAATCGGGCATCACCCCTGCATTACAGGGTACTTTGCCCCAGTCATTAGTGATTTTTACCCAAATACTATCCTTAATTTGCTTTTGGGTGTCTTTATTTATCACGTTCAGAATCAACATATCTGTTGCGTCCGAAACCGTGGAATCGGGCATATACACAATAAATTTACCACTCAGGGTAAAATATGCTTTACCATAGCTTCCATTCTTTTCAATGGTGATGGCATGCCCTGTCAGGTTTTTCAAAAAATCCTTGACATTGATTGTCACCATATTGGATGGACTAGTATAAAGCGTATGAATATCCCAAAGTGCAGTTTGCGTACCAACAGGCGTGACCGGAACCACATCCTTTTTGATTTCGTCACACCCAAGCAATACAATTACTACGCTTAGTAAAATGGCAATATGTTTTATAAAAAACTTCATTCTTTTTTCTCAAGAAAGTATCGTGTTCTTTATTCTTTCTTGCTATACATATTTAAGGTACGTGGTTTTAAGTAGGAAAACATATTAGTTAAAAGTATATCGGTTATTTGAAGATATTCACAACCAAAAGATTACAGGCAAATTTTGCCTCAGCTATACCATTAATTTAATCTTTCCTATTATTTATATCTAAAAAACTTGATACAATAGCGAGACTAAGTAATCGTGCAGAATAAGATTAAAGTTTTGTGTTGAAAGCACTAATTACTGGACAAAATTGAAGTTACTAGTTCAAGACTTAGTCTTGGACTCATT
>NZ_JBMLSD010000331.1:0-6576 GCF_049240685.1 Flectobacillus sp. | reverse complement strand
TATAACACTCTTTGCCTAGTGCCTGTTGCCTGTTGCCTTTAATTTAGGCTGTAAGCCGCTGATTGTTAATATATTTAAAAATATTTTATTATTTTTTTTGGAGAATTTAATTAGCTCTTTTACCTTTGAATCGTTGATTTTGTCAACTATTTTAAAAATCAACCTTATTAAAGTCAACTATTATGGAAGTACCACGCAGTTCATTTAGATATCTTTTTGCCGATACGGTGCGGTTATTGTTTAAGCAATCGACTCGTGAATTGGCTAATGCAGGTATTCAAATTTTGCCAGAACAACATTTTTTATTAAATCTTATTGCTTCAAAAGAAGAAACAATTCAATCGGATTTGGCTGAATTGATTCATAAAGACAAATCGGCTGTTATGCGCCATATCGACCAATTGGAGTCTATGGGCTATTTGATTCGTGTAAATGATACTGCCGATCGACGCAAAAAGCATTTGGTGATTACGGAGGCAGGAAAAGACATCATGCAGCAGTGTCAGGAAGTTATAGACCTTGTTACCGAACGAAATTTAGTAGGTATTTCGGACGAAGAGCTGGATGTATTTACAAAAGTGCTTATCAAATTAAAACAAAACGCAGAAAAATAATTTTTTTGACCAAATAGTTGATAAAATCAACTATTGATATTTCAACAATATTAAAATCAACTACTCTTTTATGAAAACAATACCATATTACCTAGCCCTATTAGGCTGTTGGCTTTCGCTGAGTGCCAAGGCACAGCAGCGACTCAGTCTAAAGTCGAGTGTAGATTATGCACTAAAAAATCATGTGAGTAATACGATTTATGAAAACGAAATAGCCTTAGCAAAGCAAAAGTCAGTAGAAGCCTTGGCGGGTTATTTGCCTCAGGTAAACGGTACAATCACATTTGATGACAACCTCAAACGCCAAGTTACGGTAATCCCAGCAGGAGCATTTTCACCAACTGAAATTAAACTACAGTTTGGTAACCAGTACAATACCACAGGAACAGTGCAGCTCGATCAGGTGATATATGACAAATCTATGTTAGTAGGTATCAAAGCTGCAGAGCCAAACAATCAGCTTTCGGCATTTAAGAAAGAACAAAACCAAGAGCAACTTATCTATAATACGGTAAGTGCCTATTTTCAGGTTTTGGTCATCAAAGAACAGGAAAAGTTGACCCTTGAAAACGAAAAGAAATATAAAGACTTGTTAGAAATATTGGCACTTCGTTTAGAGAAGGGCGTCATCAAAAAAACAGAATATGACCGCACTAAAGCAAGTTTAAATAACATTGTTGCACAAAAGTCTATCCTTCAAGTAAATAAACAAGTAGCCATAAATCGCTTAAAAAATGCCATTGGGATGCCAGTTACAGAAGAGATTGCCGATGTGGAGTCTTTGAATTATGAAGGGATGGCAATAGCCGAAAAGGAAAATAATTTTGAGTTGGGGAGCTTACTTGACCTTAAAATTCAAAATGCGAATGCTTCGCTTTTGTCATTTGATGTAAAACGCAAAGAAGCCGCATTCTTGCCAACAGTAACTATGTATGCTCGTTATGGTGGACAAAGTTTTGGGAATGAGTTTGGCTCGTCATTTGGTAAATGGTTTGATTTTTCAACGGTAGGCTTAAAAGTGAATATCCCGATGTTTAGTGGATACCGCAAAAGTAGCCAACTCAAACAAGCCGAAATTTCACTTTTGAACGCCAAGGCCAATTACAAGCTGTTGAGTGATAACCTTTCGATGGTATATCATAATTCTTCAGCTCAATTACAGAAATCTCAGTCAGATTTGAGTATCAATCGAGAGAATCTCGATTTTGCCAAAACAGTTTTGGAAAGCACCACGGTAGAATACGAAAAAGGTGTTGCCTCTCTATCCGACTTACTCAACTCGGATTATTCCTATAAAGAAGCACAAAGTAATTACATGACTTCACTTATCAATGTACTTAGCTCGAAATTGGAATACGAAAAATCAAAAGGGTCTTTAAAAAGCTATATCAATCAATTTTAATCAAAAATATCAATGAAAAAGTCAGTAATCACACTATCCATTATTGCTCTGGTAGGATTAATTGGATTTACGCTATATAAAAACAAAAAGAAAATTGAAGCAAACAAAGTAGTTGTAGACCGTTCGGCTCTTCCTGTGGCGGTTTCTACCTATCAGGTAAGCTACAAGGAATTAGAAGGTGATGTAAGTCTTCCTGCCAATATTGAACTAACCAACGAAGCAACCGTGACAAGTGCTATTCAAGGTAAAATCGAAACCTTGGGTATTGATGTAGGTTCGCGAGTACGCAAAGGACAGGTAATAGGCTCTTTGGATTCTAAGGTAAAGCAAATCAATTTGAAAGCTAATCAGTTAACGCTCGACAAATTAGAAAAGGATTTGAAACGTAATGCCGATTTGTTTAAAGGCAATGCCGGAACCGAGTTGAGCGTGAGCAATTCTAAATATGATGTTGAAAATACAAGAATTCAGATTGAATTGACCAAACAACAAATTGCCGATGGAAATATCATTGCTCCTATAAGTGGCGTGGTGACCTCCAGAAAGCTCATGGCTGGCGAATTTGCAAACCCAGGAAATGTTATCGCAACGATTGTTGATGACGTCAACCTGAAAGCGGTGGTTTATGTCAATGAGAAAGATGTTTATCAGCTAAAACTGGGTCAATCAGCCAAGATTACTACAGATGTTTTCCCGAACAAAACCTTTATGGGTCGTATCAAATTTATCTCTCCTAAAGGTGATGAAAACCATAATTATCGTGTAGAGTTGACTTTGACGGGTAATAGCCTTCGTGCGGGTACGTATGTGATGGTAAACTTTGATTTGGGTCGCAAAGGAAGCGTTTTACAAATTCCAAAATTGGCCTTGGCCGAGGGTATCAAAAATCCTTATGTATATGTAGTTCAGGAAGGTAAAGCTGTAATTCAAAAAGTTACACTGGGTCGTGAAATTGGCGAAAATATTGAGATTATCTCAGGTTTGCAACAAGGTCAGGAGGTAGTCACTAGTGGTCAAATCAACTTGACAAACGGTGCAAAAATTACTAAAACTGCTAACTAATCAAGTAGATGCAGAGAATGGGATAAATCGCTATAATTGAGATACCTCTAATAGCCCAAAGCTAGCAAACGATTGTAAGTACAATACCATTTTCTGTCATAAACAGCTAACGATCATACGAATATGTCAGTTACCGAACTTTCTATAAAACGCCCCTTATTGATTACTGTAATTTTTGTTACATTAATTTTATTCGGGTTCGTAGGCTATAAACAGCTCAACTACAACCTTTTGCCCAAATTTGAGGCAAATGTAATTATGGTTCAAACGGTGTACCGAGGTGCATCGTCTGATGAAATACAAAATGTGGTGACCAAACCAATCGAAGAGGCCGTTTCGGCTATCGAAGGAATCGACAAAATGTCATCGCAGTCAATGGAAGGCCTTTCCATAATCACGATTCAGTTAAAATCAGGAGTCAATACGCTCGATGCTCAACGTGATGCAGAAAGAAAAATTAACCAAATCAAATCTACGCTTCCCGACGATGCCGACGACCCAGTAGTGAACCGCTACAATACAGACGAAATACCTGTGTTGCGTATCTCTGCCTCGGCAAACTTGTCGGAGCCTGCCTTGTATGATTTGATTGAGCAAAAAATCAAACCACAAATTGCCAATGTGGCTGGGGTTGGTACGGTGCGCTTGATTGGTGGTAGCGAGAGAGAAATTCAAGTGAATCTTGATAATGACAAATTGCAAGCCTACAGTATCTCGTCGGCACAAGTCAATCAAATGATTGCTAATAGCAATATGTCTTATCCTGCGGGTAGTGTGTTGAGTAATTCAAATCGTACCTCAATTCGCTTAGACGCCAAGCTCGTAAAGGTTGAGGAGCTACGCAAACTCATCATCCGCCAAAATGCCGATGGAAGTAGAGTTTTGCTGTCTGATTTGGGTACTATTACCGATGCACAAACCGAACCAACAACTTTGAATAGGAACAACGGCAAAGCGGGTATCGGTATCGAAATCGTAAAACAAGCAGATGCCAATGCCGTAAATGTAAGTAAGTTTGTCAAAGAGAAGTTGATTGATATCAAAAAGCAATATGCTTCTCAAAAGTTTGATTACGAAATTGCTAATGACCAATCAATCTATACCTTGGCTTCTGCTGATGCGGTGGTACATGACCTATTCTTGGCAATTATTATTGTGGGTGGAGTAATGCTATTTTTCCTACATAGTTTCCGTAGCTCATTGTTTGTGTTGGTGGCTATTCCTTCGGCCATGATTCCGACATTCATCTTGATGTATGTTTTTGGATTCTCACTCAACTTGATGACTTTGATGGGTCTCTCATTAGTAGTAGGTATCTTGGTGGATGATAGTATTGTGGTTTTAGAAAACATCTATCGCCACCTCGAAATGGGTAAAGGTAAAATAGAATCGGCCCTTGAAGGTCGTCAGGAAATTGGTTTTACAGCGGTAGCGATTACTTTGGTAGACGTAGTGGTATTTTTACCTCTGTCGATGAGTGGGGGCTTGATTGGGAATATCCTCAGAGAGTTTTCATTAGTTGTAGTATTCTCAACTTTAATGAGTTTGTTCGTGTCGTTTACGCTAACACCACTCTTGGCTTCCAGATGGGGGAAAGTAGAAATACTGAGCAAATCGAGCTTATGGGGAAGAATCAACATCGCATTTGAAAATTTCTTAGATGGAATCAAAGATTTGTATGCCGATATTTTGACTTGGGCATTAGGTCACAAGCGCTGGGTACTAATTGCTATCTTAATTATGTTTGTGGGGTCGTTTTCGTTGCTTACTGCTGGTTTTATTGGATCTTCTTTTGCAGGAAATGGCGACCGCGGTGAGCTAACCATTCAATTGGAGTTATCTCCTCAAACACCTTTGGCTCAAACAAACTTGGTCACAAAGCAAATCGAACAAATGATTTTGCAAAAACCAGAAGTAGAAAAGGTATTTGCTAATATAGGTACGCAAACGGGTGCGATGGGTTCGGGTGGTAGCAACAGTAATATCTCCGAAATTGCTGTAACCTTGGTGCCAAAAGAGAATCGTAAAGTTTCATCCGAAATTTTTGGTACACAGTTGCGTGATGAAATCAATAAAATTCCTGGGGTAAAAGTAGTAATTCGTTTGACAGGAATCACTGGAAATAGTGAAGCTCCTATTCAAATCGCTATCAAAGGAGTGGATATGAACGAAATTCAGCAAGTAGCCAATCAGGTAAAGGATATAGTTCGTAATACACCTGGAACAGACTATGTGGAGTTTTCGACCAAAAGCTTAAAATCAGAAATCTCTGTGCAGTTAGACCGAGAAAAGATTGCCAATTTAGGCCTTAGCATTCCAGAGGTAGGTGGAGCAATTCAGTTGGCTTTTAGAGGTAATGATCAGTCTAAATTCAGACAATCGGGTGAAGAGTATCCCATCAATATTACCTTGGATAAATCAGATAAACGTTCTATCGAAAACGTTCGTGATTTGACCTTACGCAATAGTCGTGGTGCTATTATCAAACTCAAAGATGTGGCTACAGTGACAGAGGTTGTAGGACAATCAGTATTGGAACGCTCAGACCGAATGAATTCCATTAAAGTTACTGCATCTTCAGTAGGCCGTGCAACTGGTACAATTGTTACTGATATTCAGAAAAAAATCGATAAGCTCAAATTGCCTCAAGGAATTACGATTGAATATCTTGGCGAGATTCAGCGTCAGAAAGACGCTTTTGGTAGTCTCGGATTTGCCTTTTTGCTGGGGGTCATTTTGGTATACCTCATTATGGTGGCGTTGTACGAAAGCGTGGTATATCCATTTGTAGTATTGTTTTCGATTCCTGTGGCCTTGATTGGTGCGCTATTGGCTCTTGCTTTGACTATGGAATCGTTGACTATCTTCGCCATTGTTGGTTTGATTATGTTGTTGGGGCTAGTGGCCAAAAATGGTATTTTGATTGTCGACTTTACCAATCACCTAAAAGAAACAGGACTTTCCGTAAAAGAGGCGTTGATTGAGGCAGGTAAAGAGCGTTTACGTCCAATTTTGATGACCACAATCGCTATGATTGCAGGTATGCTTCCTATTGCGCTGGCAAGTGGTGCTGGCGCCGAGGTCAAAAATGGTATGGCATGGGTTATTATTGGTGGTTTAACGAGCTCCCTTTTGTTGACACTCTTGCTTGTGCCTTGTATATACATGATTGTTGAATCCTTGAAAAATAGAATTCTTCGTCGTAAAGTAGCAAAAACGGCTTAAGACCTTAATTATTAACTTGGTATTTTGTTCAAACCGCAGAGAAGCTTTTTCTGCGGTTTATTTTTTTATTATCGTTTTCTGTCGAAAAATTATCATTCAAAGGAATTCCAACCCATATTTTAAGCCTTTCATCCCATTCCTTCTTTCCTTCTTTTTGATATCCTATATCTTGCAAGCACGAATTAGGTAAGTCTAAAATCCTATCAATTGAATTTTAACTATTTTTTTAGTTATTTAGCTAAACTTTTAGTTAAAAATTCTTAAATTCATAAA
>NZ_JBMLSD010000330.1:0-8057 GCF_049240685.1 Flectobacillus sp. | reverse complement strand
TTAGCCGTCCAATTGATGGCGATGGCTACGCCAGTATTTGCTCAGGAACAGAATCCTGTCACTATTCAGGTTGATTTGTCCAAGACAAAAGCTCCTATGAAGCCAATATGGGCTTGGTTTGGTTACGACGAACCTAATTATACTTATATGAAAGACGGCAAGAAATTGCTGTCTGAAATCTCGCAATTGAGTAAAGTTCCCGTTTATGTGAGGGTACACAGTTTATTGGTGACTGGTGACGGAACGGCTGCTTTGAAATGGGGTTCAACCAACGCTTATACGGAGGATGCCAACGTCAACCCTATTTACGACTGGACTATCGTTGATAAAATTTTTGATACTTTCATCGAACGAGGGATGAAACCTATCGCTCAAATTGGCTTTATGCCAGAAGCACTCTCGAGCCATCCAACACCTTATCGTCATTATTGGAAACCAGGGGATAATTACAACGATATTTATACGGGATGGGCATATCCACCCAAAGATTATAACAAATGGGCTGAATTGGTTTATCAATGGGTAAAACATTCGGTGGCAAAATATGGTCAAAAAGAGGTAGAAAGTTGGTATTGGGAGCTTTGGAACGAACCTAATATTGGTTACTGGAAAGGTACAACCGAAGAGTATATCAAATTGTATGACTACACAGCAGATGCTGTAAAGCGTGCTTTACCAACTGCCAAAATCGGTGGACCAGAAGTAACTGGACCAGATTGGGATAAATCAGCTACTTTTTTGAGGACTTTTTTGGATCATGTTACTAAAGGCAAAAACTATGTTACAGGCAAAACAGGTTCACCGATTGATTTTATTACCTATCATGCTAAAGGTGCGCCAAAGCTTGTGAACGGACATGTACAAATGAACATGGGAACACAACTCCGTGATATTGACAAAGGTTTTGAGATTGTGGCCTCCTATCCAACGCTAAAGAAATTACCCATTATCATAGGAGAATCTGACCCTGAAGGCTGTGCAGCTTGTTCAGAAGATTTACATCCACAAAATGCCTATCGTAACGGAACCATGTACTCAAGTTATACGGCAGCGTCTTTTGCAAGAAAATACGAATTGGCAGAAGCTAGAGGCGTAAATTTGTTGGGTGCTGTTTCATGGTCATTTGAATTTGAAGACCAAGCATGGTTTCGTGGTTTCAGAGATTTGGCTACCAATGGAGTCGATAAACCTGTACTAAATGTATTCCGTATGTTTGGCATGATGGAAGGAAATCGTGTGGAAGTGAAGCAAAATTTAGCGTATGATTTCAAAAAAGTTAGAGACCAAAGTGTGAGAGAGGCTGCTGATATTAATGCTTTAGCTTCAAAAGGCACAAACTCTGCGGGAGTAATGGTCTGGAATTATCATGACGATAATGTTCCCGCTCCAGATGCAGCAGTGGAGATTTCAGTAAAAGGCTTGCCTGCTGGAAAAGTAGCGCTATTGCATTATCGTATTGACAAGGAAAATAGCAATGCTTACGAAGTTTGGAAAACGATGGGTTCGCCTAAACAACCTACCGCTGAACAAATTGCGATACTTGAAAAAGCAGGACAATTGCAGTTACTAACTTCTCCAGAATGGATAACGCCTAAAAATGGAGAGACTCAAATTAAGATGAAATTGCCGAGACAAGGAGTATCGTTTTTACATTTTAAATGGTAATCTTACTCTAGTGCTGGCTTCCTAGTCAGCACTTTTTTCTAATAATTTTAACACTAACTATCTGAAATACAATCATTTCCAATATTAACATTTAATCTAAAATTACTAAGCTATATGTTCTTCACGGCCCCAAAATTCAATTCGCTCGATTTTAGCTTTGATGGGTAACCTATTATTAATTTGATAAAGCTGATCTAACTTCAGAAGAGCGAAATCAAAGGTTATTAAACCTGCTTTTAATAATTCATCAAAAACAAATAGAATGCCTCTTACTTCAATTCCATCTTGAGAG
Source organism: Flectobacillus sp. (assembly GCF_049240685.1). Classification (NCBI taxonomy): domain Bacteria; kingdom Pseudomonadati; phylum Bacteroidota; class Cytophagia; order Cytophagales; family Flectobacillaceae; genus Flectobacillus; species Flectobacillus sp. Next base: position 6,100 of record NZ_JBMLSD010000330.1, on the reverse strand, counting down.
GATTGCTTCCTTAATTTGCCATCTCCCGTTAGTAGTATCCCTTTGTTGATTTTAGCAAAATACCAGACCGAACAGTCCTCAAAGCTTAGTCCACTCGTATTATTCAAAAGGTTAAATATGTTCTCTAATTCTTTTTCTTCAGATTCAAGTATCTCTAGAGTTCCTTGGTCAATGAATTTTTGTAGTATAGCTCTTTGAGGTGATCCCAATTCTTCAAACACAAAATCTGTTGTTTTTAGCTCTAGGTGTTTAAGCTCAAATAGGAGGTGAATCATTTGGAGATGAATCAAATCTATTAAAATGTTTGCGTCATTTATTACTATTCTCATCTAGGTGTATTTACTACATTATCGAACTTTTTAGTACTTCATTGATATTCACATTTAGTAAAGAGGCAGCTTTACTAGAAGATATTAATTCTTGTGATAATGCTCGATACACAAGCTGTTCATAACGATGTGAAACCTCCGAAGATTGAAATCTTTCTTGATCAATTTCTTTTTTCAAGGTAGGATTAAAATTGAGCTTCTTATAAAATTCTGCAAGTCTATTTTCACTAAAAATATTGGCATCTTTTAATCGGTATATAATTGCTCTAATGCTAATCCCATATTTTTTCTGTACCTCCACAAGCTCTCTTAAAGAAATAGAGTCCCTTTTATTTCCAAACTCCTTAATGACAAGATTTTGCGGAAATAAAAATTCTGCTGCAAATCTATTACATATACTTTCTTCAAACTTCACATTACACTGAGGATATTCCAACAATAAATGTCCTAATTCATGTAAAAGGGTAAACCGTTTTCTTTCAACACTGAAGCTCTTGTTTAGTACTACAACTGGGTATTTCTCATTAATAATGGTTGCCAGCCCATCAAAATTGTTCTCAGGTTCCTCGATTTCGATAATTTTGATTTCCTTATCCTCCAACAATTGAATTATGTTATGTATAGGATCAAAGCCAATTTTCCATTCGGTTCTTAACTCTGACACGATACCTTCAATATCATTAATTGTACTGACCTTTCTTCTTTCTAAAGGATTTTTAAAAGAATTGTTGATTTGAAGTATATTTTCAATTTCTAGATAATTAGATAATTCAATCTTAATTTTTTCCTTAAGAGCATTTATTTTCTTGATTGAAAAAGAGTTCTTTTTTCGAAAATTAATCTCACCTAACTCAACACTTGATGGTGAGAAAAAATAATCCATCTTCACTTCAAGTGCTTTTGCCAACTTAATAAGCATTTTACTTGGAGGAATAGAATCTCCTTTTTCATATTTTGAAATCATTTGCTTCGACACACCAATCCTATCAGCTAAATCTTGTAAAGACATAGCTTGGAGAATTCTAGCTTGTTTGATTTTAGAAGATACGATTTCTTTCATGATACCAATAGATTAGTTGACATTTTATACAAAAATATAATTTTTGTCAACCATAAAAAACTTTACTTCATCAAAATTCAACTCCGCTAGTGCTGGCTTCCTAGCCAGCACTTTCTTTTTCTAAGGATTCCAATCCTTAAATGGGTAAACTCATTCCAAGAGCTCATAGATTTTTATATCATCTATCCATTGGCGAGATTTAGTAGAGCGAATCGCAAAATAGCCTCCTCCGAGCGGATTTGGGTCTTTTTGGGTAAAATATAACTTTCCGTTTACCCAAACTGATACTTGTCCTTTGTTGACTTCCAACACAATTTTATAGTTCGTATTTTCCTCCAACAAATGTTCTTTATCGTTCTTTTCCTGCCACAAAACTCGCTCTCCTCTCCCATCGTATTTTCGTAGTCTGGTAGTTGAATTGTAGTTTCCTCCAATACCGACATAATACAAAGCTAATGAATCATAAGAGGCAAAATTACCATCAGATTTACGCTCGAACTTAGGATTTTGGCAACTCCAGAAAAAATTCAAATCTGAAAGTCTATCATTGGGTTTGTCCTCTACAACCACCTTTCTCGTGCATTCTATACGCACACTTTGCGGGAGTTTTTGATTTAACCAAACAGAGATACCACCCTCAGTATCGATCCATAATTTTTCGTCTTTTAACCCAACCGAAGAACCTTTGGCTTTATCCCATTCCGAAATCCAATTTTCGCCTAGTTCATTTCTAGAAAAATCATCTTGAAAAACTAATTTTTGCTGTGGAGCAACTCCTAGGCGAATAGCATCGTACATGATACCTGCGCCATGTTTGAGATTTTTCATCACAAACGAAAGCGTATTACCTTTTTGCTTGAGGTATTTTGCGGAAAAATGTATTTCCCAATGCTGATAATAACCACTCAAAATCGCTGAACGATAGATACTTGCATCGTTTCCAAAAGCTTTTTTCCCAATCAAAATACCATTAATCAAGACTTCTGGACTGGCATTTCTACTAGCACCCGCCACACCTACTGTCAAGATGTATTCGCCTCTGGTATTACGAAGCGAATCAGGTAAATCAAAATGTATATTCCAACTACCCTGCTTAGTTTGTGCATAATACCAATCCTTTGTTTTACTTTTCCCTATATAAAAATCAAGGTTTTCAGGGGTTTGGGTAAAAGTCTGGTAGTTACGGTTACGCTCACTAAAACCAAATCCTTTGGTTGTGCGGTCTGCCGTTCCAATTTGCCATAAAGTCGTGGCTCTATTGCTTGGTTGAAAACTGATTTTCCCCAAATCAAGCGTTTTATTGGCTTCAATTTGAACATTATCTATTCGGAATTCCTCCATCACATTTTCAGCAACTACATACAAAGTGTACATTCCAGCACGAACGTTATTGATCAAAAATGATCCATCTTTTTGACTGCGAGTATCAAAAATATAGCCCTGAGATTGAGCCTGCCAATCAAAATTGGGATTTGCCAAAATGATTCTGGTATTGGGCTGAACTTTCCCGTTAATCTGGACACTCCCCTTTATAGCTCCACGTTCTAATGGATATTCTTTATCGTTCATCCACGAATAAGGCCATTTTGTTTTTTCCTCCTTCGACTTTTTTTTGGCATCAGCCCATATTGTTTTAATATTTTTTCCTTGGTTAAAATAAATCAAAAAAGGGCCATTGAGCTTTTTCCAATCCTCTCTGATAAGGTTATCTCCCTTTCTTTTATCCAGCAAATAATGTCCACAATTGAACATATTCATCAAAAATGGGGTACTATGAACGGTATTATATTGCTTAGTTGGGCCTCCATTAAGGTATTCATGAGAAGCTTGAATAATAAACATTCCCAAGCCCGACTTTTGCCCGGCCATACCATGAACATAACGACCCTCTATATAATCGCTAAAATCGTATTTAGTATACACTGAGCTATCGGGAAGGCGATATGTCCAATCTTGGATTTCTTGCGTCAACGTACTCATCTGAGGCATTTTACCGTGGATATCATCTCTAACCAAATGATAATCAAATAATTGCTCGTCGGCACGAATACCAAACCTCGTTTGACCATAATCCCCTACCGAGTCGTCCTTGGCATGCGATTGCAGCAGATAACAATAAATCCCCGAAGTTTCCTTGGTAAGAATATAATGCAAATCGTAGGTAAAGTGGTTGTTGGCAACATGCTTGAAAGCAATTTCAACTAAATCTTGATTTTCTCTAACCACTCTAAATTCACTCTGAGCCATCGAAAAACCTGGTCCAAGCAAATAAAAGCGTCCCTTCTTACCCAACACATTTTCATGTTTTGCATACGAAACAGCACTTACATCAGCATTTTTATGCTGAAAAGTAAAGCTCACTTTCCCATTAGATAAAATAGTAGTGTGATTTGAAGTAAAGCGCTTCAACTGAGCATTAGTAGCGAAAGAGCATATACAGAGAAAAATAGACAGATTTTTACAAAAGAGAGCAATCATAAATAACAGATTTAGATGTCAACAAATGTAAAAATAGGCTTTTTATGAACCATCCTGCTCTCCAAATTTGCTTCATAATCAAACCTTATAATCCGAGAAGTATTGTTAACAAATAGAATTGTTTTGATAATTAAAGAGTAGAAACAAGCATTATCTTACTTATCAGATAAAACATATATTTTCAAAATTGAGTTTATTAGTAAAGAATTCGTAAATTTAGAAATAGTTTGAATCTCAGTTGGATATAAAATTTTCACAACCCAAAATTCCAACTGCTAAATGTTATTCAACACTTTTTCTTGGCTATACTTTCGGTGAGGGTTCTAGCCTATATTAAACAGGTTTTAATAAATTTCTTGCGTATACTTTCTCTTCCAAACAACCACGAAGAATTATTAATCCTATTTAGCAGCCTTATTAAAAAATGAGCCAATTGTTATTATTGGATAGCTACCGATCAGAGACGGGAGATTTAACTGTTTTTGAAAAGATATTTCCAGACCATATTAAAAGAGTAAGTTTTTTTCAGGGGAGCGATAATGATTGTTACGGAGGTTATCGTCATAAGAGTACCAAACTGGCCTTAGTCTGTCTTTCTGGGCATTGCCGTGTTTTATGCAAAGCTAAAGGTCTTGAAAGGGTCTATGATTTAGATTCTGCACAAAAGTGCTTATTATTATCTCCCGAAGATTGGTTTTTCATAGAAGAAATATCAAAAGATGCGAAAATTTTACTTTTAGCCAACAAACCATACAGTGCCGAGGAACTCATTTATGAGTCATGTCAATTGGCTACGGTTTAGCATAAAGAAATAAAGATAATTCCATTTTATGTGCTTGTAAATTAGCAAGTACATAAAATGGAATGTTTGCAATAGGCTAAGGGGCTTCATCATTTCACAAAAAATACCAGCATTTGTGTAGCGTAAACCTTAAAGCCAAGTGCCCCAAAGCATATCTGTGGCTAACAAAAAACAGTTGAAAAAGCTTTGCCAGAGGCCTGATGCAAACAATTTTTCGAGCTAAATTATTAGAATACAAGTGTGTAGTTTCAAGACTCTTTGCCTTGTGATACATTTTAATCTGCAAAAAGTCTCGCAAAATGGTTTTCGAGGTGGTTTCTCATGCCATTGCGGAAAAGTTCTGGCGAACCATTCTCCAAAATATCTACCAAGCCTTTGTGAGAGACAAATTTCTTTTGTGGTAAATCCTTTTTTAGTAATCCACTGTTGTGTACGTAATCAAAGATAGGGAGTAACATTTTCTGGAAACTTTTGAGGGTTTTGTTGCCAGTAATTTCATAGAGTTTTCCGTGAAAATTGATTTCATGTTCGATATTGAACAAATGTGATTCGCTCGAACTAGGTTCATTTTTGACAATTTCCTTCAACTCATCAATATCCTTTTGTGTAATTTTTTGAAAAATCAAATCAGCCATTCCAATTTCCAAGACCAAACGTAATTCAAAAATTTCACGCAAAGTATCCTCATCCAGAATGTAAGGATTCATGCTTTTGCTCATGATACCTAAAATATCTGGGCTTGTAATAATGGAGCCTTTTTTCTTTTTGGATTCCACAATACCCATGGTTCGTAGTCGAGTAATAGCTTCACGGATTACAGTTCTACTTACACCCAAAAGCTCGACTAATTCCACTTCTTTAGGAATTACATCACCGACTTTAAGTTTTCTACTTTGGAGTAACTCCACCAAATTGGCCTCAACTTTATCTACCAACGAACTATTATCCACTGCGATGAAGCTATCGCTAAAATCTTCATTTGTCATATTATGTATTACTTATTTTTATAAAAGTAGTATAATCTATCGATTTTAAAAAACAAAATCCATGAAAATTCAAGCTAGAAGCTCTTCAATAGGTATTTCATTATTTTGTCTAACATGAAAAAGACTCTTTTCTTTTAAATATCAATTTCTAGCAAAAACCAAACAGCATATCCTAGATAAGTATTACATGTTAAACATAAAAATACTTATAAATAAGGCTTTAGAATGTTGCTATAATAAGTATTTACCACTAAAACAAAATATTTTATAAAAATATTACTGAAAATTCGCAAAAGTATATTATAACCCTATATCCTTATTATGTCTCACATAATACATCTACTAAACTATATTATGAAAAACATTTATCAGCGAGTGGGTTTACTTATAATTTGCATTCTGTGGACATTTGTTTCATGGGGGCAAGGCAAAAAAGTGAGCGGAA
>NZ_JBMLSD010000329.1:0-11234 GCF_049240685.1 Flectobacillus sp. | reverse complement strand
GTATTGATGGTATTTTCTGGAAAATCTTTTACACTACCTACTTTTTCATAAGCTTTACCATGGATTCTGAAACCTGATAATGACATTTTTTTCTATCTTAAAGTAACCCTTCGAAACTTGCATTTCAGCAGGTTTTGGAATGATAGAAATAGTATTTTGGGCAGAAGTTTTTCCCAAAAATAAAAAAGCCAAGACAATAGAAAGAAGCGTTTTGGAGCACATAGGAGCAATGTGTCAATATGGTTGTTGTATGAAAAAAATGCAAGGGTAAAGCCCCTTGCACCTGCTATTTCCAAGCATTTCTTAAAAATCTTAACCAGTTACCGTGCATAACCTTTTCGATATCTTCTTGAGAATAGCCTCTTTTGCGAAGCATATCTGGAATTTTTTGAAGGTCGGCGATGGTTTCCAAATCATAAGGACTTTGCTCTTTTCCAAAAGCCCCATCCAAATCTGAACCAATACCGATATGGTTGGCATTGCCAGCGATTTGACAAATATGGTCGAGGTGATCGAGCATTACTTCCAGATTACAATTCATGTTTTCTGGCGTAGATACACCTCTTACCCAATTAGGTACCATCATCCACGCATCCAACGCACCACCTATTACAGCTCCACGATTGATGAGTTCTTTGATTTGTTCGTCGCTAAATTGGCGATTATGATTTACCAAGCTACGGCAAAGGTTATGGCTCGCCCAAATATTTCCATGAAAATGGTCTAATGCTTCCCAAAAACTATCATCACACAAATGCGTAGCATCAAGAATGATATTGAGTCGTTCCATTTCTTTGAGCAAATCGCGTCCGTGCGGACCCAAACCTCCCGTGGCATCTGTGCCTTGCGCATAACGCCCAGGACCATAATGAGCTGGTCCGATGGCTCTTAAACCGTATTCGTAGGCTTTGGCTACATGGTCAATCGTTACGATAGAGTCGGCACCTTCCAAACTTAGGATATAGCCAATTGGCTTCTGTTCGTTTGGAATAGCTGTGTCCGACCAAAGTGCAAGGTGTTTTTCTAGGCTAGCCAAATCGTTGATTTGTACCATTTCGCCACAAGCTTCCATAGCTTGATACCAAGCCATTTGACCTTGAGTTTGTGCCCACGCTTGTTCGGGCGATGCCCAGCCTGGGAGTGGGTTGTTGGGCGCAACATATCGTGCGATTTGTGTAGCAACAACCAAACCTACATTTCCTTTGCGTAATTCAGGAAATGCGACAGTACCTTTAGCACGATCGGGCTTATCGAAAAGACCTTTTTCTCTTTCACGAATTTCAAATACGGTATTTCTTAAATCTCGATTCCATTCCATAGCATTCATGCTAAGATCGAGATGGGCATCTATAGTGAACATGGATTTCTTATAAAGCTTTATGCCGTAGGCTTTATGCATTAAGCAAGATACCGTGCTTGCCTAATGCTTATGGCTTAGAGCTTATGGCTGTATTTATACATTTATTTTTCTATCTCTTGCAATAATTTTCCAGTACTTATTAGTAATAGATTGGTTTTCTGCAAGATAGGCTCTTTCGTAAAGGGCTACCGTTGGGCATACATGAATTGGTATGCCATATAAAACTTTACCAATCGGAAAGTTTTGTATATCTGATACTTCCAATACTAAATGCTCTTCACTTTGCCCGATAAATTGCGCATCGGGAGCATTCAGAAAATGTACTCTTCGGTTCAAATCGTTTTCGGCAGCGACAGATTTGTGTCCTAAATCGATACAAATTCGGTTGGTGCTCGGATGAGAAATAACTCGACTCAAGACCAAGGCAGCAGGTTCGAAAGCCTGTTCTGGAAAAGCATCCTTATAGCCTTTATCCCAAAGCGGAAAAGTACCAGGGCTACATTCTACCTGTGGATTTTGCGCATGAATTGGAAACGTTGGAGAACCTCCTGCCACTACTTGAAGCGATATTCCTTTTTCGGAAAAAGTTGACACTAAATCAAAGACAGGAATAAAAACTTTCTGACAATTTTCGGTTCTCAATGCTAAATCTTGATCACGAATATGTCCGTCGTAGGCATGAAGTCCTTTTACCGAAATACCTTTTAATTCGAGCAATGCATTGATAAGGTCTTTGGCTTTTTGGGGTAATATGCCTGTTCTGTTCATTCCGACGTTGAGGTCGATATAAACATTTATCGTAATCTCGTGCTGTATCGCCGCTGTGGCGATGGCTTGTGCAACTGACAAGTCATCGACCAAGCAGGAAAATTGGGTAGTAGTATAAGTTTGAATAAGGGTTATAAAACGTTGCAACTTCGTAGCCACAGGCTGATACGCCAGCAACACATCAGGCGCTTGACTCATGGCAAGCATTTCGGCTTCGGCAATGGTAGCACATTTGAATTTAGTAATTCCTTTAGCTAACATCAATGCCGTAACTTCCTGACATTTATGCGTTTTGATATGCGGACGAAGTCGATTAACCTCTGGTAGCATAGTTACCAAGGTATCGATATTTTGAGCGATACGCGATGGATACCACACCAAAGCGGGGGTATCCAAGGTATCTAAATCTTGTAAGTTGTACCAAGCAGTTTTATCCATTGTGGATTTTTGATTTTTGATTTCGGATATATTGCTCTGGAAGATTAAAGGAAGTGTAACCCAATTTTTTGAATCATATTTTACAAAAAATTAAGGTAGCCTTTTATATTTCCGAAATCAGAAATCCCCAATCAGCAATTGTTTGAAATCTTTCGAACACTACACTTCGCCCATTCATAACTCAACAATTATTCGCTTTCTAACTCAAACAAGGCCTCGATTTCGACAGGAATATTGTCTGGCAATGAACCAAAACCTACTGCACTACGCACACCAATACCATTTTCTTCGCCCCAAACTTGAGCAAACAATTCACTACAACCATTGATGATATAAGGATGTCTTTCGAAAGTATCTACACAATTGACCATACCCAATACTTTGATTACTCGCTTCACACGGTCGAGACTTCCTAAATGTGTTTGGATGGTTGATAAAATAGTCAAACCCACTTGACGAGCCGCCAATTTGCCTTCTTCCATGTCTAACTCACGACCGATACGTCCAATAATAAGGCTTTTGTCATCCTGCACAGGCCCATGACCCGAAACATATAAGTATTTCCCATCGATAAGGTATGGTTTGTACACGCCCAATGGTAGTGGGGCAGGAGGTAATGAAAGTCCTAATTTTGCAAATGCCTCTGAAGGGGTTAATGGTTCTACCAACTGTTCCATAAAATAGTTTTTATTGAAAATGTCATTTAAGTAAGTATGAAATATTAGAGTCGAGTTTTGATGAGTGCTTGCTTAGCTATAGGCTTGTTTTGCAAAATTTGCAAATTATCCAGCAGTTTTTTGTACAAATTTACTATTTGTTTTAATTTATTCTGCATTTGTTGCAATTTTATTCTATTGTTTTTTTAGAAAATGAGTTTTTATTTCAAATTTTGCAAATATTGAATACTTTGTAACTACTAAAAAGGATTTACGGCCTTAGTCTTTTTGCTATATTTGCAAACGATAACCAACAATCCTCCTTGAATATGTCCGTTAACCTCCTCAAAAAAGAGCGAAAAGATTTGATTTTAAAAGAAATCAATGTGCATACCCGTGTAACCTTTACGGAGTTAGTAGATGTATTGAATGTTTCGGAAGATACCATTCGAAGAGATTTGAATGAGTTGGCCGAGGAGGGGGAGGTTATTAAAATTCGGGGTGGGGCAATGTCGAAAGCCTATCATTATTCTTCTCAAGTAAAGGAAACCTATGCGCACAACTCCAAACAGGAGATTGCTAGAAAGGCGTTGGGATTATTGAAAGAAGGAATGCTGGTGCTAGTAGGCGGAGGAACCACCATCAGAGAGTTGGTCAAACTCATTCCTGATTCGCTTCGTATCACTTTTATGACCGTAAATCCTTTGACTGCAGTAGAGTTGCTGGACAAGCCCAACGTTGATATTATTATGGTGGGCGGGCAATTATCACGTTATAGTCAGATGGCTGTGGGAGGTGAGGTTCACCAGCGCTTATCCGAAATGCGTGCAGATTTATGTATTATGGGGAGCAATGCCATTGATTCAGATGGTGGATTTACAGATTCGGATTGGGAAACCGTGTTGGTTAAAAAGGCGATGATTAAAGCCTCTAAAAAAGTGGCTGTATTGTCCATTGCCGAAAAGCTCGATTCTGTTATGAAGATGAAAATTGCAGATATATCAGAAATTAATTACTTAGTAACTGACCTCGACCCAAATGACCCCAAATTAGGACCCTACCAAAATAAAGGAGCAACGCTTTTGTAAGAAAGGAGTAATATTCTCTAGCTATTCATCGAAAAAGGGAGGTATCTTTAATCCAGTGATTTAGCGAGTGAGTGATTATTTTAACATTTGTATTCTAGCTGTAAAGACGCAATGATTGCGTCTTAAACCAAGTCATATCTAGCATAGTAACATCAAAAAGTGGTCGAAAAATATTTTTCGACCACTTTTTGATAAAAACCCGGAGCATCATCCAAATCCTAAAAATTCAGGATGACATTGCATATAAAACTAAACGTTTTCCACCTTAGATTCAATCTTCTCTTTTACCTGTTTCAAATTTTCTAACAAATGTTCACGCATTTGTACAAACTGCATAATTTCGGTGTGATTTTCCGAATATTTTAAGTTTGGGAAAAATAGTGATGGAAAAAGTATAAACTCATGGACTTGTGATTCGGGCTTCTTTCCTTGTTTTTTTACTGCAAGCGTAATTTTGGGCGCATTAAAATCACGATGCTGACTCGAAGAATCGATATGGATAGATTCGATATGTTCGAAAGGAATTTCTTTGGTAGAAGTTACGGATGTTCCAACTGTGTGAATGTGATACAGCTTTTGGTCTGAAAGGGCTACATATACCGCTCTTTTCTTTTTGAAAATGCCATTAATACTATCTTGCAAGTTTTGTAAACCACTTAATTGAGGGTATTGAACTGAAACTAAGGCATGAATAGGAGCACTAATTGAGTTACTAATGTGTGAAAATGAATCTAATACCTGAAATCTTTTAGCCATGTGAATAAGTATGATTTATTAGGGTTGATTATGAACGAAGTAAGTAAATGCCTCCAAATGCATTATTTTTCTATAATGTATGCTATATCAACGGGCAATTCTATAAATTTATGATGGTTACTGAAAAATAAGCTTAAAATTACAACTAATGTGCCAAAATTTGTCTAACTATGCTAAGAAAGAATTACCTTAGTATTTATTCCAATAAAATCAATAGAGCATAACAATATCTTTCATATTTTAACAGTTTTTAACAATAATTAATCAAAACAAATCTGTATCTTTACGACCAACTATTACAAACTTCGCTTAAAATCAGTAAAGACCAGTCAATTTTGCTTATCATGAAAGCTTTTCGTTTATTCAAATGGATATTACCCCTAGTGCTATGGACCATAGCAGTGGGTGGCTATGCCCATGATGGAAAAACTAAAGTTAGCTATACCAAGGTAAGCAAAAGTGTTTCAAAGTTTAGTAAAAAAAGAACTTTTGGTCGTCATTTTGAGGTTGAAAATAATGTTTTACTTGATAACCAAGAAGAAAAAGATGAAGGCTCAGGACGTTCTCACGGGCTAACTTCTGCTTCTGATTTATCAAGTATCGAACGTGCAATTATTCAAACCTTACAACGTTCGGATGTTCCATTTGTACCTCATTTATCCTTTTCCAAAAAGTTATTTATCCTTCATTGTGTCTATTTAATTTGAGAATAGCACAAACTCACTCATTATATTTCCCTAAAAACTTTTTTTAAAATCAACATTAGCCCTTTGAGGTGCCAACAATGCAAGGATAAGTCCGTATAATCATTATACTGACAAATTGATTTTGCATTGGTCTAAAAAGCTTAGATTGCTTAGGTAATTACGGCTTGATAGAGGGTGGTAACATTGTTTAAAGTGTTATTGTAAGAGAAGTATGTAATGTGGTATCAAACTACATTAATTCTATACGTACGTTATTTTGCTAACATTCTACTCAGGTTTATCATTTTTGTTCACTTTGATGCTCTTTCCAGAAATCGGGCTGATTGTATGACGCTTTCGTTTTAGAGACCAGCGTTGTTTCTGAATCGATAAGCATAACAAGAAATAGTGCGAGTTAGGGTAGGTTTATATAATAATCTACCTTCTTGGTATAAATATCAAGAAAATGCTAACAAAATATAAGTGCTTTGCCAAATAATCGACAGTGTTAGTCCGTCGGATTTTACAAAAAAGGCAAATCACTCAATATTCGTTGGTTTTGTACTATTGCTTAATGTGTATGCGGGGGCATGCACAAGGTTTTGTCCGTTTCATTTTAATCACTTGACTCAAAATTATGAAATCCTATTTGGTATGGATTTTCGGCTTGATGTGTAGTGCCAATGTAGCTTTGTCTCAAAGCTCTGATACCTTGCGCCTAAATCTTGACGAAGCCGAACAGCAGTTTGTTAAAAACAACCTCACTTTGCTAGCTCAGAAGTATAATATCGAAGCATCCAAAGCAGCCATTATTCAGGCAAAACTATTGCCTAATCCGAACATCAATTACGAACAAGGATTGAATACCAAGAAGACTATCGCCAATGACGCGCCAATTGGGGCTTTTGGTGAAAGAACTCTACAGATTCAACAGTTGATTCAATTGGCAGGTAAGCGCAACAAGCAAGTCAATATTGCTAAGATTAATGCAGAAATTACGGATTATCAATTTTTTGAAATCGTAAGAGGTTTGACGTATCAGCTACATGCTAGTTTTTATACAATCCATTATTTGCAAAAAACCTTAGCCACGTACGAACAAGAAATAGAAACCCTCAATAAGCTTTTGAGTGCTTATTCGGATCAAGTAAACAGAGGTAATGTTCCACAAAAAGAATTGATTCGTTTACAGTCATTTTTGGTAAGTCTCGAAACAGAACGTTCTAATATCATTTTGGAAATTACTGATAATCAAGCCATACTCAAGGTACTTTTATCAGATACTTCTACCAAAACGGTACATCCAATCGTAGATGATAATGCTTTGGAACAAAAAAGCGCAGCAGGCTTACAGCTCAGTGAGTTAATTAATAGTGCCACGGATAATCGTTATGACCGCAAGATTCAAGAAGCAACAGTACGATTAGCTTCAGCAGACTTGGCCTTGCAGAAAGCCATGGCTACGCCCGATTTGACCATTGGTTATAGCTATGACCGTGCAGGTAGTTACCTCAACAATTACCACGGCTTGACTGTTGCGATGGATTTGCCTGTTTTTAACAAAAATCAAGGAAATATTAAGATAGCTGAAAATACGATTCAAGCCAACAAACAAAATTTAGCACAAACCGACGTACAAATTAACAATGACGTTTTGCAAGCTTTGCTCAAAGCACAAGAAGCCGAACGTTTATACAAGACACTCGATAAAAACTATTTGCCGAGTTTTGATAAGCTGATTGATGGAGTAGTACAAAACTACCAAAAGCGTAACATCACGTTACTGGAGTTTATGGACTTTTTGGAGTCGTATAAAATAACCGTTACGCAAATCAATACGCTTCAAAATACCAGGATGCAGACATTTGAAAATCTCAATTTTGTAGTAGGCAAAAAAGTTCTTTAAGATTTAAACAGACATCACAATGAAAAAGCATATAAAGTATCTTTCAATTCTTGCAATCTCAACTTTGGCTACTGCTTGTAGCTCTTCTCAGGCCGATAACGAATCAAAGGCAGAAGATCAGCCTTTTGAGCTTTCGCAACGACTAAAGCAAGAATTGAGCTTGGCACCAGCTACGCTAGAGCCTATTCAAACACAATTGCAGTTGACAGGCAAAGTAGTTCCATACGAAGATAAACAAGTAAAAGTATCTCCTTTGGTAGATGGCGTTATCGAAAAAATCCATGCAAACCTTGGAGATTTTGTAAGTAAAGGTCAAACACTAGCGGTTGTGCATTCATCAGAGGTGGCAGATGTTGAAAACCAAACCGTAGGTGCAACTTCCGATTTGTTATCAGCTCAAAAGAATTTGCAAGTACAAAAGGATATGTACAAGGCGGGTTTGGCATCTGAAAAAGACGTTACATTTGCTCAAAACGATGTGTTGAAAGCCCAAGGTTCATTAAAACGCGCTAAAGAAGTATCTAGTATTTATAGTGTGAAAAATGCGTTTTACACTCTAAAAGCGCCAATTTCAGGTTATGTAATCGAAAAAAATAATGCTATTTCTGATAAAATGTCCTTCCACGAAGGTGAAACAGGCGCATTTTTCACTATCGCAGACTTATCGCAGATTCAAGTAGTGGCAAATGTGTATGAAGCAGATATTGCCAAAGTACATGTGGGTTCTCAGGTACAAGTAAAATTGATTTCGTACCCTGATAAAGTTTTGAAAGGGGTAGTAAACAAAATGAGTAATGCGCTTGACCCTGAAACTCGTACTTTACAGGTTCGTATTAATATGCCTAATCCTGGCTTTTTGATGAAACCAGAAATGTTTGCTCAGGTAGACGTAAGTTATAGCTCGTCAGACAGAAGTATTGCGATTCCATCATCGGCGGTCATTTTTGATCAAAACAAAAACTTTGTGATTGTTTATAAGGATGCTAAGCATTTGGAGGTAAGAGAAATCCAGATTGCAAAACAAAACTCTACGAAGACTTATGTGATTTCAGGGTTGAAAGAGGGTGAAAATGTAATGAACAAAAACCAATTGTTGGTGTACAACGCTTTGGTAAACTAATTCGCGTAGTAAAGAATAGTATTTTTCGACTGAAAAGTACTACTCAACTTATGCAAAAATTGTTCAAAACAGTATTCTTATAAATCACTCATTCGGATGAAAAAGCTATTAGCGTTATCGCTCAAATATAAATTTGCAGTATTCTTTTTTACTGCTGTAGTAGTGATTGGAGGTATCTCAAGTTTTATCAATACCCCAATCGACGCCTTTCCTGATGTTACCAATACTCAGGTTACTATTATTACTCAATGGTCTGGACGTAGTGCCGAGGAGATTGAAAAGTTTGTAACCGCTCCGCTCGAAATCTCGATGAACGGGGTGCAAAAGAAAACCACTGTTCGTTCTACAACGCTATTCGGCTTGTCGGTTGTAGTGGTGATGTTTGACGATGGTGTCGACAATAACTTCGCTCGTATTCAGGTAAACAATGCCTTAATGGGCGTAGAACTTCCCGATGGCGTTGAGCCTGAAGTACAGCCACCGTATGGCCCAACGGGCGAAATCTTCCGTTATACCCTCGAAGGGAAAGGAATGACTTCAAGACGTTTGAAAGAGTTACAAGACTGGGTAATTGACCGTAATTTGCGCTCAGTACCCGGTGTGGCAGATATTGTAAGTTTTGGTGGTGAAGTAAAAACGTATGAAATTAGTGTAAATCCTAATTTGCTGCAAGACTATAAAATAACGCCACTTGACGTATTTACGGCGGTTGAGAAAAGTAATATCAATGTTGGAGGTGATGTGATTACCAAAAACAATCAAGCTTACGTAGTTCGTGGTATTGGTTTATTGAAAAATATCCAAGACATTCAAAATATCTTGGTCGATAATATCAATGGTGTACCTGTTTATGTAAAAACTGTGGCAACCGTAACAGAGTCGGCTTTACCTCGTTTGGGACAAGTGGGAAGAGGTAATGACAATGATGCTGTTGAGGGTATCGTTGTTATGCGTAAAGGAGAAAACCCTTCAGAAGTAATTCAAAATCTGAATTTGAAAGTAGAGGAATTAAACTCAAAAATTCTTCCCAATGGAGTAAAGATTAAAACGTTTTATAATCGCCAAACACTCCTAGATTTTTGTATCGAAACTGTTACTCACAACCTTATTGAAGGCATTGTTTTGGTAACATTAATCGTATTGATTTTCTTGGCGGACTGGCGTGCATCCTTGATTGTATCGATGATTATTCCGTTGGCTTTGCTGTTTGCTTTTTGCTGTTTGAAGCTTCTCGGAATGAATGTGAACCTACTTTCGTTAGGTGCTGTCGACTTCGGAATTATTATTGATGGTACAGTCGTAGTGGTTGAGGGATTGATTGTGGTATTGGCACATAAGGCCGAGCATGTGGGTATGGAGCGCTTTAATAAATTGGCTAAAATGTCAATCATCAAGCGTACAGGTACAAGTATGGGTAAGGCGATTTTTACCTCAAAAATCATTATCTTGATTGCCCTTTTACCCATTTTTGCTTTCCAAAAAGTAGAAGGTAAAATGTTTACCCCATTGGCATGGACATTAGGTTCGGCTTTGTTGGGTGCATTGATTTTTACTTTGACCTTGGTGCCAGTAATGGTGAGTATTTTGATGAATAAAAATGTGAAAGAGAAAAGTAATTTCTTAGTAGATGCTGTAATGAAGTACTCTATGAAGCTGTTTAATTACTGTTTTTCTCACAAAAAATTTACTTTCATTACCACTGCTATTATTACTGTTGTTGGTTTTTGGACTTTGACAATTCATGGTACAGAATTCTTGCCACAACTCAACGAGGGCTCTATTTATGTGCGTGCTACGATGCCTCGTAGTATCAGTTTGGACGAATCTGTGCGCTATGCCAACGATATTCGTAAGGTATTTGAAGGCTTCCCTGAGGTTCGTCAGGTGTTGTCACAAGCTGGTCGTCCGAACGACGGTACTGACCCAACGGGTTTTTATAACGTCGAATTTCACGTAGATATTTACCCTCAAAAAGAATGGGCTAGTAAGCTTACCAAAGCGCAACTGATTGAGAAAATGGAAAACAAATTGAGCATTTTCCAAGGAGTTGTATTTGGTTTCTCACAACCCATTATGGATAACGTAGAAGAAGCGGTATCAGGGGTAAAAGGCTCTATTGCCGTAAAAATCTACGGTAACGATTTTGACTTTTTGGAAGGTGAAGCCGAAAAAGTAGAAAAGGTTTTGCGTCATGTAAAAGGTATCGAGGATTTGGGAATTATTCGTAACCTCGGTCAACCAGAATTGCATATTGAGCTCGACCAACAAAAAATGAACTTCTATGGTGTACAAACAGCCGATGCTGATGCCGTAGTAGCCATGGCGATTGGTGGTCAAACTGCCAGTCAACTGTACGAAGGCGAACGCAAATTTGATATTCGTGTGCGTTTCCAATCAGAATTCCGTAAGTCTGAGCAAGAAATTCGCAATTTAATGGTGCCTTCGATGAGCGGAAC
>NZ_JBMLSD010000328.1:0-3877 GCF_049240685.1 Flectobacillus sp. | reverse complement strand
GCTTGAATACGGAGATGATTGGCTCTTTTAGAGAGGCAATACGCATAAGTAGTATTGGGTACATTAGCAGGCTGTAATACAGGTAAATTCATCAACTCACCAGCTGGTGTAGTCATCAGGGCTTTGTCTATTTCTGCTCCCAATGCAGGAATCATGTGACCAGCCATGCTTGAAATATGGATACCGGCACCACCTTCGGCAATCACCTTTCCAAATTCTTCCAATACATAAACCGCACCCACTAAATCAACCTCCAGTAATTTTTCGACCGATGCCATGTTGGGTGAAAGTCCTGCGGTATTGACTACTTGTAAGACATTTCCTAAGCTTGTGGCTTTGGCTACCAATGCTTCTACCGAACTAAGCGAAGTAACATCTGTTTGTTGGGTTTCTACTACGTAGCCCGTATCTTCTAGGTCTTTGGCTGCTTGTGCCAATAAATTGTTACTGATGTCGGCTAATAAAACTACTTTTCCTGCACCTTCACGTCTGGCGATTGCCATTCCAATACCACCTACGCCAATGATTACTAAAACATTTGATTTCATAATTTGCTTTTTGTTAATTTTTAAAATGTTGAGGCAACAGAGCTTAGGATAATCCAAGCTCCATTGCGTTTTTCTAATATCATTTTTTGTTGCAAACGCCAAGTGTGTCGGCCTCCCCAAATTCTTGCATCTACCAAATCTTGAGTAACTACTTCTGCTGTGTTGCCATTCACTTTGATAGTATGGTTCACTTCTTTGGCTGAATAATACTTCATGCTTTCTCTGGCTACTTCATCAAACCACTCTGATTTGGATTGTACATAACCCGTCATGTGTGTGAGGGTATAGTTTTTATCAAGAATTTTGTTCATAGCGACTGTGTCACGGGCAATCATTAATTGGGCCAATTGCCTTACCACCGCCATAACGGCCAAGTTTTCATCTTCTATATTATTTTGCATAGCAAACGAGTTGTTTTGTGTACAAGCCGTCAGGCTCATAAAGCTGTAAATGACCAATAGATATTTCATGATTATTTACCGACTCTTGCTTGTAATGCAGCTGGGTAGCGGTCGCCTACGATTTTTATGTCTTCCAGTGCATTTTGTATGTCGTGTAAATCGTTGGCAGACAATGATACATTTACTGCACCCACATTTTCTTCCAATCTGTGAATTTTTGTAGTACCCGGAATCGGTGCAATGAATGGCTTTTGAGCCAACAACCAAGCCAAGGCAATTTGAGCAGGGGTAGCGTTGTTATCTTGAGCGATTGTTTTCAATAAATCAACTAACGTCTGATTCGCCTTTCTGTTTTCTTCTGTAAAACGAGGAACGATATTACGAAAATCGGTTGGGTCGAATTGGGTGGTTTCATTGATAGCACCCGTCAAAAATCCTTTTCCCAGTGGACTAAAAGGCACAAATCCGATTCCTAATTCTTCCAAGAGCGGAATGATTTCATTTTCAGGCTCACGCCAAAACATAGAGTACTCACTTTGTAATGCCGTTACGGGCAAAACCGCATGAGCCTTACGGATGCTCTGTACGCCTGCTTCGCTCATGCCAAAATATTTTACCTTACCTTCTTGGATTAACTCTTTGACAGTTCCTGCTACGTCTTCCATCGGAATATTGGGGTCAACACGGTGTTGGTACAATAAATCAATCACATCTGTTTGTAGATATTTCAAAGAATTTTCTACCACCGCTCTAATATTCTCAGGGCGACTGTCCACTCCTTTCATGGCATCGCCGTCTTTAAAACCAAATTTGGTAGCAATCACTACTTCTTTTCTAAACGATTTAACCGCTTTTCCTAAAAGTGTTTCGTTGCCACCTTGGCTGTATGCTTCTGCGGTATCGAAAAATGTAATTCCTTTATCATAAGCCTTTTGAATCAAAGCTATGGCATCATTTTCGTTGGTTGCTGGGCCATAGCCAAAGGTTAAACCCATACAGCCTAGTCCCAATTCGGATACTTCTAATCCGCTATTTCCTAATTTTCGCTTATTCATGGTTTTTATAAGATTGATTAACCTATTTTGTATATCCAATTTCGAACTACACTGCAAATTTCATTTATTCCGATATCCTAAATGTATACGGATTACTGATGTTATTACCAACTTTACATATTGCCATATTCGAGTTAATTTTACTGATATTCTTCGTATTATATTTACAATGGATAGTTTAAAAATTTAGAATATGGAGAACATTATAAAGCTTGAGAAAATTTCTCAATTCAATACACTTAAAGGTATCGAAACAAAGCATCCTCTGATTAGTGTTTATGATAATTCAAATGCAAAAGCATTACCCAATCACTGCCGTTTGCATTTTGGGTTTTATGCTATCTTTTTGAAAGCAGCAAATTGTGGTGAATTGAAGTATGGGCGCAGTAGCTATGATTATGATGAAGGCACTCTTGTATTTTTTGGCCCAGGGCAGGTGGTAGAAATAAGCCACGAGGAAAATTATCAGCCAAGTGGATTGGTGTTACTTTTTCACCCAGATTTGATAAAAGGTACTTCGCTAGGAAAACAGATGAGTCAATATTCGTTTTTCTCTTACGAATCAAACGAAGCATTGCATTTATCATTAGCAGAACAAGAAATTATCAAAGATTTATTTGTAAAACTTGAGTATGAGATAAGTCAAACTATTGATAAACACTCCAAGACAATCATTACCAATGGTATCGAGTTACTCCTAAATTATAGTGTTCGTTTCTATGATCGACAGTTTATTACTCGCGAAAATATCAATAATGGTGTTCTTGCCAAGTTTGAAAACCTATTGGCCGATTATTTCAACTCGAATAAGATTCATGAATTGGGTTTTCCTTTGGTTGGATACTTCGCGAATCAACTAAATCTTTCTCCCAATTATTTTGGGGATCTTATCAAGAAGGAGACTGGTAAAACTGCTCAAGAGCTTATTCACTTAAAATTGATTGATCTTGCCAAAGAAAAGATTTTTGATACTGAAAAATCAATAAGCCAAATAGCTTTTGATTTGGGCTTTAAATATCCGCAACATTTTAATAGAATGTTTAAGAAAAGCACTGGTTATACGCCAAATGAGTATAGAATGTTGAATTGATAACATTTGAATACCATCTGCTATGGACATTGAATTTCGGAAATATTGTTCCTATCAATATTTCCGAAATCAGCCTTCTCAAATTCATATTTAAGTCAAATTTATAGTGGGTCGAGCTTCGTAGGCCGAACCAATCTCACAGAGTCTATCCATGATTTCAGCAAAAAGCTTAAACATGATTTTGAGCTTTTCTAAATCTTTGATAATACCAAGGGTTTCTAAATACAATTCATCAACGCCGTCTGGAAAACGTTGTCCCCAAAAACCTTCATCATCTTGTACTTTTACTTGAAACTGTGTTAAATCCTTCAAGGCTAGAAAAGCATTTTTTATGTTTTCGTCGTTAAATAGAGCTTTGATTTGATCAGGATTTTTACTTTTTAACACAAAAGTATCATAAAAGATTTTATCTTCAATTTCAATATCCTGCATCCCAAAATATTTTGCGATGTCGGTGAAAATACCTTCTGGGTAAATGGTAAATCTGAAGTCATCTTTGTTGATATAGGCACAACGCATACGAGTATACGGCATGGAGCTTTTTCCCGAAGAAAGCCTAAATACATCTAAAATGATTGTCCAATTTTTGTGTTCTAAAACTACTTTTGACTCATGCCAAAAGCTATCTTTATTGAGTAATGTAGCATTTATTTCTTTCTCTAATAGTCCCCAAATTTCGTCTTTGCTTGGACCAAAAATATTTTTTAAGAATCCCATGGTATTTGATAGATATATTCCTCCATAAAAATCTGAAATTACCTAGAAGATTCCTTGTTTATTGTG
>NZ_JBMLSD010000327.1:23254-24411 GCF_049240685.1 Flectobacillus sp. | reverse complement strand
TTGTCAGAGATTTAGCTTTTTTTTGACTTATCACTTTGATAGGTCTGTCGTCAATAAAAATTATCATTTTATCGTATAGATATCTTTAAAATTTGGTTGTAAGTTGCACCCCGTTGTTACAAAGATTATTATGTTGTAAAAGCAAAATTACATTTTTGTTAGTAAAACATGCCTTAACCTTCCTATTTTTGCATAAAAGTTGAAAATCGGTAACCAAATTAGGCTTCTTTGCTCGAACAACAATTCGTAATCAGACAAAGAAACCGCATCGCCCTAGACTAATTCAGTAATCCAATGACACAAGCAACACTTGCACAAACTGTAGCCTCGATGCTACTGGACGTAAAAGCCGTAAGGTTAAGCCCAGACAAACCCTTTAAATGGGCTTCGGGTTGGAATTCTCCTATTTACTGTGATAACCGAATTACCCTTTCTTATCCAAAAGTGCGTACTGCAATTCGCGATGGATTGGCAGCAGCTGTGAAAGCTTATTGGCCCGACGTTGATATTATTGCAGGTGTAGCTACAGCTGGTATTGCGCAAGGTGCCTTGGTGGCTGATTTCTTAGATTTACCTTTCTGTTATGTGCGTCCCGAGCCCAAAAAACACGGTATGGGAAACCAAATAGAAGGTGAAATCAAAGCTGGCCAAAAAGTAGTACTGGTTGAAGATTTGGTGTCGACAGGCGGTAGCTCATTAAAAGCAGCTGAAGCACTGCGTGCGGCAGGTGCCAATGTTTTGGGTATGGTCGCTATTTTTACCTATGGTTTTAATGTAGCAGGTCAAAATTTTGCAGAAAAAGGCCTCAAATTCTATACACTTAGTGACTATGAGACTCTTTTGGAAGAGGCCAAGAAAAAGAATTATGTGACCGAAGGCCAAATGATTACCTTGCAGGAGTGGCGCCATGACCCAGCTAGCTGGGGCGTGTAATCGAATGATATAGGTGGGGATGTTCAAAACATCTCCACTCAAATTTAGATAAGACTCGTATGCACAAGGCTTTCGGCTACAGGTTTTCTCCAAATTTTTTTTACAATTTCATAAAAATACCTCTATTTCTCTAGCTTACAGCTAACTGTCATCGGCTCAAAAGTATATCTGTGGCTATCAACCAACATTTCAAAACTTTTTGCCTTGGGGCTAATACCTGAAAA
>NZ_JBMLSD010000327.1:0-23154 GCF_049240685.1 Flectobacillus sp. | reverse complement strand
TGTGGCTATCAACCAACATTTCAAAACTTTTTGCCTTGGGGCTAATACCTGAAAACCTAAATTTTATTTTGCTCTTTAACTTTAAATACAAAAATTGAATATACTTTGAAGCTCAACATTCTTTTTTTATTTATATTTCGAAGACAATTCACATATTGGAATAATTAAACCTACCTCAGTGCTTACTTGCTTTTTACCCACAATAATTGCTTTCCTTAAAATATTGTACCTTTATTATCAATCCACAACCCTAAATGAATACCATTTAATAAGTTCGAATAGGTTGCAAACATCTTAGTACTTAATTTTGATTAGTTGTTACACTAAAACAGATAGGTGTTTGAGAGGCTTTAGGCATAAGGCAAGATTGAAGCTCTTTCCTAAAAAACACATCTATTCTGTTTTTCTATAAGTAAGTAACAAGAAAGATTAAATCAATAGTATCTTAAAAGTAAAAGCCAAGGTTAACCTTTTGATTATAAATACATTACGATAACTAATGTACTATTTACGAATAACGTCTTTCTACTTAATAGCGCAGAATTAAATTTGATTTAAGTTTTTAGGAAACAGGCAATTGGGAAAGCGTGTGGAATTGTTTTTTAGTAACAATAGATATGTTTTGCCAAATACCCATAGCTGAAAGCCCAAAGCTTAAAAATTAAATTTTATTTTGCGTGCGAACTTAAATAAAATTAATTTCTCATAAAAAAGGAGAGAGGGTAAACCACCTCATCACTATTTAAAAACAATTCTCTATTATCTGATATTAACACACAATGAAAAATATCTTTAATGTACTTACTGCCACTATCCTTATTTTCTGTAGTAATTGGTCTAATGGACAAAGTCTCGAAGCAATGCGAGAGAGTTGGGAGAAACTTCCAGCTGGTTCTAATAAAAGTAAGAAAATTTTTGAATCGGTAAAGCGCTCTAAGTTAGACGAGACGAAAAAAATAGAACTTTGGCGGGAGGCGCTAAGCTATATTCCAAACTTAGAAGAAGACACCCTCTCAGCTCATATCTACTACAGTTTAGGAAAATCTTACTTTGGAACCGAAGACTATGTCAAATCCCTTGAGAGCTTTAATCAAGCATTGAATTATTTCAAAATATCAAGAAATAAATATTGGATAGCCACTACCTACATACAACTAGGCAATGTTTTTGAACGTCAGGAGAGATTAGACGAAGCAGAAAGAATGTTTTTGATGACTCAAAAAATTGGAAAAGAAATCAATAATAATAGGTTAATTGCTTTTTCATACAATAGTTTAAGTATTGTTTACGACAAAAGGAAGCAATCGCAAAAAGCCCTAGAGCTAGGGATTATTGGTTTGAAGTACCTCAAATCGGCAAAACTAGACGATGATTACTTAACTTCACTTGTAAATATAGGTATTCACCACAAAAATCTAGGACAGTTTGACGAGGCAATAGAAAAGTATAAAGAGGCCTTGAGCCTAAAAGTAGCGCAGGCAGATAGCTTTAGCTTAGCTGCTATTTACATCAACTTGGCTTGGGCTTATAACGGAAAAAAAGCCTATAAACAAGGTATCAGTGCTGCATGGAAGGGTATCGACTATTCCAAAGGTATTGCCGAAAGAAAGTATTTTCAGGCCGATGCTTACGAGATTTTATCCAAAATGTATGAGGCTCAAAAGCTTTGGGAACAAGCCTATAAAGCTTATCAAAACAAAGTAGCCATCAACGATAGTATTTCCAATTTAGAAATTAAATCCAAAATTGTTGAGTTAGAGGAAAAAAATAAAACCATCGAAAAGGAAACAAGAATTAAGGAATTAGATTTTCAGAATAGAAATAAGCTAAATGTTATATTTTCGGGTTTGGCCCTAATTATAGTCCTGATTTTTGCTTGGGTAATGGTTTTTAGAAAAAATAGTATCATTCGTAAAAACAACGAATTGCTAACGGAACAAAACTCAAAAATACAAGAACAATCAGACCGACTAGTTTTGATGATGAAGGAATTACACCACAGGGTAAAAAATAACCTTTCGATTGTGGCTAGTCTACTAAATCTCCAAACCTATGGATTAACAGATCAGGATGCCATCAAGGCAGTACAGACTGGACAAAAACGGGTAGAGGCGATGTCACTCATTCATCAAAAGCTCTATCAAACCAATCATATTACCTCGCTAAACATTAAGGAATATATTACTGATTTGGTTGAAAATATTATGGAAAGCTATGGTTTTAATTCACAAAATTTTGAATTGAAGCTCGACATAGAGCAGACAGACATAGATGTAGATTTGGCGATACCTATAGGTTTAATTCTAAACGAATTGGTTACTAATGCATTTAAGTATGCCTATAAAGAAATTCCTAATCCGATGCTCGAAATTACATTCAAAGCCAGCGAGGAGGTGTATCTCAAAGTAAGAGACAATGGCGTAGGCATTGACCTCGAAAAATGGAATACTAAAGGCCGTCGTTCATTTGGTAAACAATTGATTATTTCGTTAAGCAAACAGGTATCGGGTAAGTACAAAATAGAGAATAATGGCGGAACCGTTTTCGAATTAGAAATTTTGAAAGAAAATAAAGCAGCTTAAGCCAAACTAAACTTTTTACCTGGTAAGGCCTTTACCAAACCCTGAAACTCCAAATGTAACAGAAGAGAGGCCAAGCGCGCCATAACAATCTGCGATTGCCAACTGATTTCATCAATTTGTAAGGCTCCTTTTTGATGCAATAGTGCGAGTATTTGGCTCTCTTCTGTGCTCAATCCCGAAAAGTCGATGGCTTTTACCATCGATTCATGATTTTTGATTAAATCCCAATTTAGGGATTCTACGATGTCTTCTACTTGTGTATAAATTTGAGCCTTATTTTTTCGGATTAACAAATTACAGCCTTCCGAATGACTTTTTCCTAATTGTCCCGGAACAGCAAACACATCTCGGTGATAATTGTTGGCGAATTCTGCTGTAATCAATGCCCCCCCTTTTATGGCTGCTTCCACTACGATGGTAGCATCTGCCAAGCCTGCAATGATTCTATTTCGCCTCGGAAAATAGGGAGATTCAGGCTCAACCCCAAAAGGATGCTCACTCATAACTCCCCCTTGCTGCTGCATCAACTGGGCGGTTGCTTTGTGCTGTGAAGGATATACTTTATCGATGCCGTTGGCCATTACTCCGATGGTCGGTATTTGATGTTGTAAACTTGCCTTATGTGCACATATATCTACTCCATAAGCCAAACCACTCACGCATACACAATCAAAGGTTTTTAACTCAGACACAATTTGCTCGGTAATTGACCTGCCGTAATCGGTCATTTGACGAGTACCAACAATAGCGATGCTTCGTTTGGGGTTCAATGTTTTGTCATTACCTTTAAAATACAGCACACAAGGGGCATCATATAGCGATTTGAGACGTTTGGGATAGTTGGAGTCTGAATAAAAAAGTATCTGCACTTTTTCTCCTTCAGCCTTTTTTACTACCTTTTCGGCACTTTTCAAGACATCTTGTTTTACGATATTTTGGGCAAGAACTTCTCCGATATTTGGAATTTTGAGAAGTTTGGATTTTGGAGTATTGAACACACTTTGAGCTGAACCACAGTAGCTTACCAACTGTTTAATCAAAATATCTCCAATTTTTGGAATAAGGGACAATCCTACTTGAAATACCTTTTCTGAAGCGTAATTCATAACTATGGTATAGAAAAAGATTAAGAACTCGAACCGAGTTTTCAAGTAGTCATTTGTGTGTGTATAGTGAACTATAAAGAAGTGTCATCGCCTTCGTCGAGCGAATCACGAACCTTTTTGAGGAAATCGCGAAGCCCTTGTAAGGTGTCAATTACATTTTGATTGGCATTTTTTCTGGCTCTTTTTTTCTCCAGAGCATTTTTTGCGCCTTCAAGCGTATGACCTTCTTCTTCTATCAATGTAAAAATTTCTTGAATTTGACTAATATCATAAGGGGTATATTTCCTATCTCCAGCACGATCTCGTTTTGGATTGATAGTAGGAAAGTGATCCTCCCAATAGCGTAACTTCGAAATGTTTACGCCAAACATGTTAGCCACTTCCGATATGGAATAATAACGTTTAGTAAGATTTTGTTGCATAATATTCAAAAATCGAGAGAAACTTAGGATCCTACAATACAACTGCTGTGTTATCTCTCAATTCAAAGTAAAAATTTTATTACAAAACTATTAGGGTGTTGATTTTTAGTTGGTGGCTAAGTGCTTGATAATGAGAAATTAATAATAGTATTAGGTAGTGCTGTATGATAAATCGTTAAAATGATTTTTCAAATTATCGTTCTTGAGCTCGAAAACAACTAATTTTGCAAAAAAATGATTTTAAGCAAAGATAAAATTTTTATCGAAAAATCAGGAATCTAATTTGTACAAAAAAATATTTAGTGTGAAGAATGCTAAAATTAAAGTTTTTTGCACGAGACATAACCATATAATTACCAATGACTTCCAGAGAAATTAGAAAACAGTTCTTGGACTTTTTTGAATCGAAAGGTCACTTAATTGTTCCTTCAGCTCCATTAGTAGCCAAAAATGACCCAACCTTGATGTTCAACAACTCGGGTATGGCTCAATTCAAAGATTTTTTCTTAGGTAACGGAACGCCGCCCTCTAAGCGTATTGCCGATACACAAAAATGTTTGAGAGTTTCAGGAAAACATAATGACCTTGAAGATGTAGGATTTGACACATACCACCATACCATGTTTGAGATGTTGGGTAACTGGTCTTTTGGCGACTATTTCAAAAAAGAAGCCTTGGCTTGGTCTTGGGAGTTATTGACAGAAATATACAAGTTGCCGAAGGATCGTATCTACGTTTCGGTTTTTCAAGGCGACGAAAAAGATGGTGTTCCTTTTGATCAAGAAGCATGGGATATTTGGAAGGCTATCGTTGGTGAAGAACGTATTATTCTAGGAAATAAAAAGGATAATTTCTGGGAAATGGGCGAAACTGGCCCGTGTGGCCCATGTTCCGAAATTCACATCGATTTGCGTGATGCCGATGAGGTTGCATTGAAATCTGGAAAAGAATTGGTAAACGCCGATCACCCTCAAGTGGTAGAAATCTGGAACAACGTATTCATGCAGTTTGAGCGTATGGCTGATGGCTCGTTGGTGCCACTTCCATCGAAGCACGTAGATACAGGGATGGGCTTTGAGCGTTTGTGTATGGCTATCCAAGGCAAACAATCCAACTACGATACGGATGTTTTCCAAGGTACCATCAAACTTATTGCTGACAAGGCTGGTAAGGTATACGGCCAAGACAAATGGACGGATATTTCACTTCGTGTAATTGCCGACCACATTCGTGCTATTGCCTTTGCGATTGCTGATGGTCAATTGCCTTCAAATAACAAAGCTGGCTACGTAATTCGTCGTATTTTGCGTCGTGCGGTGCGTTACGGTTATACTTATTTAGGTTTCCGTGAGCCGTTTTTACACTCAATTGTTCCATTGTTGTCCGAGCAATTCGACGGTGTTTTCCCAGAATTGATTTCTCAACAGGATTTCGTAGCAAAGGTTATCTTGGAAGAAGAAAACTCTTTCTTGCGTACGCTTGAGAATGGTTTGAAATTATTAGACAAAATCACGGTTGATTTAAAAGCTAATAATCAAACTGTTATCAATGGCGAGCAGGTATTTGAGTTGAATGATACTTTCGGTTTTCCTGTTGACTTGACAGCCCTTATTGCTCGTGAAAACGGTTTGTCAATCGATGAAGAAGGATACAAAGCTGCCCTTCAAGCACAAAAAGAACGTTCACGCAAGGATGCTTCTACTTCCGCTGAGGACTGGGTGATTTTGCAAGAAGTAGACAAAATTGAATTTGTGGGTTATGACGAATTCGAAACGGTTTCTTCAGTTGTGAAGTACCAAAAAGTTCAAAACAAACAAGGTACACAATATAAAGTGGTCTTGGACAAAACGCCTTTCTATGCCGAATCAGGTGGTCAGGTTGGAGATAAAGGTACGATTAGTTTTGGCGGGGTTGCTATTGAAGTAGTGGATACCAAAAAAGAAAACGACCTTATCGTTCATTTTATCAGCGACAAGCGTTTTGAATCATTAGTTTCTGACGAACCAGTAAAAGCAAGTATCGATTTAGCACGTAGAAAGTTGACCAACAACAACCACACTTCTACGCACTTGATGCAGGCTGCACTTAAGCAAGTCTTGGGTAGTCATGTAAACCAAAAAGGTTCATTAGTCAATAACGAAATTTTACGTTTTGACTTCTCTCATTTCCAGAAAGTTACCGACGAGGAAATTGCTCAGGTGGAGGAAATTGTAAACCAAAAAATCCGTGAAAATATTCCTTTGGTCGAAGAACGCAACGTTCCTATCGCCGAAGCCACATCACGTGGGGCTATGGCCTTGTTTGGTGAAAAATACGGTGATTTCGTTCGTGTTATTACTTTTGATAAAAACTATTCGGTAGAACTTTGCGGAGGTACACACGTGCCTGCAACAGGTAATATTGGCTTGTTTAAGATTATCACTGAAACTTCGGTGGCGACAGGTGTTCGTCGTATTGAGGCAGTAACATCAGAAAAAGCATTCGAAATTCTTCGTGAACAAGAGGCTATTCTTGACCAATTGAATCAATTGTTGAAAGCGCCAAAAGACTTAGTTAAAGCAGTTGCCTCATTGTTGGAAGAGAAGAATGCTTTGGCGAAAAAAATCGAAGTATTCGAGCAAGAGAAACTGCAAGCAACCAAAGAACGTTTGTTAAATAAAATCGTCTCTTACGGAAGCATCAACGCGATTATTGAAGTTGTAGAAGTTGGCTCGGCGGATGCTTTGAAGCAATTAGCCTATGAATTGAAAGCAAAAGTTGGCGATTTGTATTGTGTATTAGGTGCCGAAATCGCTGGTAAACCACAATTAGCAGTAATGATTGCCGATAATTTGGTAGCAGAAAAAGGCCTAAATGCAGGGCAAATCATTCGTGAATTGGCCAAAGAAGTAAAAGGCGGAGGCGGTGGCCAACCATTCTTTGCAACAGCGGGTGGCTCGGATGTAAGCGGACTAGCAAAAGCGATAGAAAAAGGTAAAACTTTTGTAAACGCATAAGCTTTTTAAAATAGAAGTTCTCTCACCCCTCAGGAACCTTTCTTGAGGGGTGATTTTTTTATTCCACTAGGGAGAAAAGAATCTAATTTTTTTGTTTAAAAAGAGAACTCAGAACACTTGTTTTTCTTCATCATTCATTCTTAATTATGCAGTATAAAAAATATTCACTTTCCCCAGCGGCGATGGTTGCCATTGAGCGAATGAATCAATTAGGCAAATCACACAAACCTTTCTTTTTTGTGATTGATTATTTGATGCAAAAGCCTTTGGTTCTGGCCTTGGAGGAGGTTGAGAAACACCAAATATTCTACAAAATTGGAGAAAAAACGAATTATGCTTTCAAATCTAAAGCTGAGGAGAACACAGAAATAATTTTTGAAAAATATCCTTTAGGTTTCGAGGAATACCAAGGTGCATTTACCCTCGTACAGAACCATTTGAGAAGGGGAGATAGTTTTCTGGTCAATCTCACAAAACCGACCCCGATTCGAGTAAATTTATCTTTGAGAGAGATTTTTGAACGAAGTAAAGCGGCCTATCAACTGTTATTCAAAAATCAGTTTGTTTTATTTTCTCCCGAAACTTTTGTACAAATAAAATCAGGTATCATTTCTTCGCATCCGATGAAAGGGACTATTTCTGCCAATATTCCTGATGCCGAAAATATTATTTTGGAGGATAAAAAGGAGTTGGCCGAGCATGCCACCATTGTGGATTTAATCAGAAATGATATCAGTATGGTAGCCGAAAAAGTATGGGTCGAGCGTTTTAGATATATCGATAGAGTAGCCACCAACGAAGGTGACTTACTACAGGTAAGCTCTGAGATTTGTGGTAAACTACCCGATAATTACACCGAACAGATAGGTTCTTTGCTATTCAAAATGCTTCCTGCTGGTTCGATTACGGGAGCTCCCAAGCCTCAAACAATTGAAGTAATCAAAGAAGCTGAAGGATATGATAGAGGTTATTATACAGGTGTTTTTGGTATTTTTGATGGTGAAAACCTCGATAGCGCTGTGATGATTCGTTTTATTGAAAATACGCCGCAAGGAATGCTTTTTAAAAGCGGAGGAGGAATAACTGTTTTTGCCAATGCCGAATCTGAATATCAAGAATTAATCGATAAAGTCTATTTGTCAAAATAGTTTTTTGTCTAATAATCGTCACAGTACTACATGAGTTATGCCAAGTTGACTGAGTTGTGATTGAGTACATGAGTGATTTTTTCAAAATATCTATTAAAAATAATCACTCATTCGCTCAATTATAGTTTCTAAAAACACCCAATCATCAAATCAATTTTCCCAATTGTTTGAGACTTTCGAGGTTGTGAACAGGGGCAAAATGATTGATAAAAGGCATTGCTGCTTGCATACCCAAAGTATTTGCTTGAAAGTTCGGGTTTCCTGCCAAAGGGTTTAGCCACAAGATTTTATGGGCCTGTTTATGAAGTGTCTCCATGGCACGGCTTAATACTTCAAGATTACCCGTTTCCCAACCGTCTGATAAAATAATGACTACCGTTTGATGATTGACGTATCTTTTCCCAAACTCCTGATTAAACTGACTCAATGACTCACCAATCTTTGTTCCACCTGACCAAATTTTGATTTTTTCCGAAAAATTTGCTTTTACTTCGCCAAAGTGATGGGTATTTAGCTCGTTTGTAATACGTGCTATTTGAGTGCTAAAAATAAAGGTTTCAATTTTTTGGTATACTTTCTGAAAGGCGTACATAAACTGAATAAAGAAAGATGAGTATAAATCCATAGATTTGCTTACATCGCAGAGTAAAACCAGTTTCAACCTATTTTTTTTGGGTTTTTTGAAGGCTAATTCAATCAACTCGCCGCCGCTGCGCATATTTTTTCGAATGGTTCTTGAAAAATATAATTGTTTTCTAGCTCTTGTCGATTGTTCACGGCGTGCCATCGCCCTCGCGAGCGTTCGAGAGAGCGTTTGAATGCTCGTCATCATATCCTCTATTTGGTCTGAAGGGATATTGGCGAAGTCTTTTTGTCCAAAACTCTCAATAGGGCTGTAAGAGGCCATTTGCTCTTCGTTGGTTTGACGATTGCCATTGAGCCAAGATTTTAGCGAATTAAAAGCTTGTTCATCGCTTTTGACAGGGCGATTTGACTTACTTTTTGCCTCTTTGATTTTTGAGTCTAGGGCTTTTTCAAGCTCTTTCCAATAATCTTCAAATAGTCGTTGGAAAAGGTCTAATTGTTGTACTTTTTTAACAAGCGTAATGGCCAAGGCTGTTTGAAACTCTTGTCTATTTTGGTAAGAAATATAGCTGAGGGCTTCTAAGGCTGTGGCTTCGTCTTGCACACTAATCATAAAACCGTGTTGTCTGAGAAATCTACAAAAGGCAACTACATTTTCCGAAAGGGTAGTTTTTCTATCTATCATTTTTTAAGAGTTTTTCGGTTTACGTTAAGCGAATCTGGGGTCATGAACCAAGGCCTGCTTTTCCATATAGTCAATTTGTAAGGCATGGTGCCCAAATTCTTCAATAATTTTACCTTTTAACAAATAAACTCCCGAACCTTGAAAAGGGAATTGTTTAAGGGTTTTGGGAAATTGTACTGTATCAAAATAATCGCCGTCTTCATCAATAAAATAACCAAAAGCCATTTTTTCCTGTGTGGTGGTTCGGGTGTATTTTACATTAACCAGATATCCTAAAATAACTATGATTTTATGAATATTTTTAGAAAAGTCTTTTACCCGGGTTTCGCTTTTTATAGGATTTTTTAGAATTGAAAAAGGGGGAGCCAAAGGAAAACCCAATATTTCAAT
Source organism: Flectobacillus sp. (assembly GCF_049240685.1). Taxonomy (NCBI): domain Bacteria; kingdom Pseudomonadati; phylum Bacteroidota; class Cytophagia; order Cytophagales; family Flectobacillaceae; genus Flectobacillus; species Flectobacillus sp. The sequence continues at coordinate 13,240 of NZ_JBMLSD010000327.1, read as the reverse complement.
GGTATCGTAAATATCTTCGATAGGTTGGTAATCGAGCTGTGGAAGAGATAAGTTTTCCTCCTTGATTTCAAAGAGAAATGAGTTGAAAATCTCCTTTTTTCGACTTTGGGTATTTCGATGGTGAGCTTCCCAAAGCAATTTTTTTTTGTTAGGATTAATATACCTAAATGCTCCTAATCGTATTAACAGCACTTGTTGCTCGAGCGAAATGGGTACTCTTTGGCAAAAATCTTCAAAACTCGAAAATGGTTTGAGCCTCTGTTGAATTAAAAGCTGTTCGATAACCTTTTTTTCTAAATTTTTGATGTGTATCCATCCAATCCAAATGGTGCTATCTTCCAACGACGTCATTAGGCTGGAGTGATTGAGTGCCGGAGCCTCTATAGTTGCGCCATATCTTTTGGCTTCATGTAAATAGAATTCTGTTTTGTAAAATCCTCCAAAGTTATTGATAACAGCCACCATAAATTCCAAGGGATAATAGGTTTTGAGGTATAAACTTTGGTAACTTTCTACCGCATAGCTCGCCGAATGAGCCTTGCTGAAAGAATAGCCCGAAAAGCTCTCGATTTGTCGCCAAACTTCCCTCGTTATTGCCTCGTCATAACCGTAGTTTTTACAATTTTGGAAAAATGTTTCTTCAATTTTCAGAAATTCGGATTTTGAACGAAACTTTCCTGACATGCCTCTTCTGAGAATATCGGCCTCGGCAAGGCTCAAGCCTGCAAAATAATGTGCTACTTTTATTACATCCTCCTGATACACCATGATTCCATAGGTTTCTTTCAGGAGTTCCTTCATTTTGGGATGTATATATTCAAAATTGGTAGGATTATGATGACGCTCGATATACGCCCGCATCATACCCGAACTCGCTACGCCTGGACGTATAATTGAGCTTGCTGCCACAAGTGTAAGGTAGTCCTGACAGCGCAATTTCCAAATCAACTGTCGCATGGCGGGAGATTCTATATAAAAACATCCCATCGTTTCGTGAGAGCTCAATTGCCTGATGATATTGGCATCGTTCTTAAAGGCCTGAATAGCGTGTATATCAATTGTGATACCTTTTTGTTTTTTGACAATTTCGACACATTCTTTGATATGCCCCAGACCTCGTTGCGAGAGAATATCAAATTTGGCAAAACCAATTTCTTCAGCTACATACATGTCGAATTCACAAATCGGAAATCCTTTCGGAACGGGGTTGAGGCTTGTATAATAGTAAAGTGGTTTGTTTGAAATCAAAACACCTCCCGCGTGAATACTCAGATAATTGGGGAAATCTTGAATTAAATTGCCATACTTGATAATCAAATGACCCCATTCGCCGAGTGACTCGGCCGTAATGTTGGCATAATCGCTACCTTCAGGATTGATTAGTGCGTCGATTTCGTGTTTGGGTAAGCCAAATACCTTGGCTAGCTCTCTGTAGGCAGAGCGTTGTTTGAAAGTGACATAAGTAGCCAGCAGACAGACATAGTCGGCACCATATTTTTCAAAAATATAGGAAATAATTTCGTTGCGCTCATCCCAAGAAAAGTCAAGGTCAAAGTCGGGAGGACTTGTGCGGTGTGGATTGATGAATCTTTCAAAATATAAATCTAATTCGATAGGGTCCACGTCCGTAATTCCAATACAATAAGCCACAATCGAATTTGCTCCAGACCCTCTTCCAACATGAAAGTATCCTTTACTTTTGGCGAATTTGATTAAATCGTATGCGATAAGAAAGTAAGAGCTAAAGTCGAGTTGAGAAATTACAATGAGCTCTTTACTAATTCGCTCAAGTGCCAAAGCATTTTCTCCGTAGCGATAGGTATATCCTTCGAGAGCTAATTGCTCCAGTAGCTTTAAGTCTTCTAGTTTTGAATTAGTAAAAAGTAATTTATTTTTATTTTCTAAAAAATTAAACTCAAAACTGCAACGTGATAAAATTTTGTTTGAGTTTGAAAGGATTATTGGATAATCTCTAAAAATGACTTGTAGTTGTTCAGGTTCATAAAACGATTCATTCGTATCGGCTTGACTATCAGGGTGTAGCTTGCTCAATAGGGTGTTTTTATCTATCGCTCTAAGGAGTCGATGAGTATTATAACCTATTTTATTCAAAAAAGTGATAGGCTGTAAAACAACCATCTGTTCGACAGTTTCCTGATATTGCCAAAGTTTAGTTACGTCATTGATGCCAACCCCAATCCAGTTATCAGACGAGGCAAGATGTTTTTTAGAAAATGGATAAATCACCTCTACCTTTTTGAATTTGGGAGATTTTTCGGGAAAAGGCTGTTCCAAAAGCTTGTATTTACTCAGATATCGATTTATCTCAGCAAAACCGTCATGGTTTTGAGCCAAGCAGACATACAAAAGCTCATCTTCATTTCTGAATTCTACGCCAACCACGGGTTTTATATCATACTTCTCACATTCTTTTACAAAATCAAAAACGCCAGAAGTGAGATTAATATCGGTAATGGCCAACTGTTTAATACCCAGCGATACGGCTTTTTCTACCAGTTGCGGGATAGCAATGGTGCCATAACGTAGGCTGTAATAAGTATGGCAGTTGAGATACATAAATCAGTTGACAAAATTAGTTTTCGAGCTTCAATAACTTTTCTTTAAAAATACGTATAAATTGCAAATCAGGCTTTCAAAGGCTAGTCTCTATTTTTCACTCTTTTCAAAAATATTTATGAAAAACAAAATTCAATTGCTTGTAACTCTGTCTTTTGTATTGCTGTCGAGCTTTGGGGCAATTGCCCAGACCCAAAGGATTCCTTACCGCACAGGAGATAATTACTTTATTAAAAATACCTTTAGCGAAGATAAACTTGCCAATCCTATCATTACAGATGCATCGAAGTTTTCGGAAATATTTGGCATGGCAACCGTCATGGGTCCCAAAGGAACACCAACCCCCATCAATTTTAAGAAAGAATTCATTATTGCTATTTTTCAACAAGCTTCTGATATTGATTTGAGTTACAAAGCCCTGAGTTTGACGAAAACAGGCCCCAAAAAATTACTATTAACCTACGAAGAAAAATGGGGCAAAAAACTCACTTTTAGCATGCGTCCATTTTTGTTGCTGATAGTTGATAAGAAATATTTGGGAGAATTGACGTTGAAGGTAGTAAAGAAGTAAGTTTTGAGGAAAACTCATTTTGATAACTAACAAAAATCATTATTTGTAGGACTAAGGAAGGGTAATTTTGAACCAAGGGTTTAAGATTACCCTTTTTGATTTTATGATTTAAACACACGAGTTATGACACGTTCGAATACATTAAATTGGGGTAGCGCAATTGTTCTGTCCTTTGTAGTTTTTGCTGGATTTATCGGTACTATGGTCTATAAGATGATATCACAAAGAGTCGATTTAGTGGCCGATAATTATTATCAACAAGAAGAAGTATATCAAAAGCAAATTGAAAGAATCAATCATACTTCACAACTAAAGCAAAAATCGTCAATGACTTATTCGGTTCCAGATCAAATCATTCGAATTGCCTTGCCTACTTCGGTGAAAAAAGGTGAGGTAACTTTTTTCAGACCTTCTGACAAAAATCTAGACTTTACTGTTCCTGTACTTACACAGAGCAACTCTCTTGTGACTATACCAACCACCAATCTTAAAAAGGGGCTTTGGAAAATTCAAGCTACTTGGACAGATGGTCGAGAAGAGTATTATTTGGAAGAAGAAGTCGTGATAAAGTAAGTTGCCGTGCAGAATTAGATTTTATTTGGGTATTTTCGGCAGCAAGCCTAAGGCAAGGCATGTTGAATTGTTTTTTTGTAACAGTAGACATATTTTGTCTAATGCCCAAAGCTGAAGTTCCAAAGCTTAAAAATTAAATTTTATTTTGCGTGTTAACCTAAATGAAAAATGGGTACTTATAGACGCTGTGTAGAGTAACCCAAAGGATAATTCAAAATTCAGCATTCATAAGTATGTTGTCATCAACCTTATTTTCGGTCGCATTAATTACAGGCTTTGTCGGGAGTTTTCATTGTGTAGGTATGTGCGGACCTATTGCTGTGGCACTACCCATCGGCGGGATGAGTTCAAGTAGAGCCTTGATAGCTCGGATAACCTACCATGTAGGAAGACTAATGGCCTATGGTAGTCTTGGGTATGTGTTTGGTTATTTTGGTTGGGGGATGCGCTGGGCAGGTATGCAGCAGTGGCTATCTATCACGATTGGATTGGTAATGCTGACGTTGGTATATTTTCAGCACAATATTGGCGTATCGAGTATGCAGGGATTGTGGAGAAGATTGAAGCAATTATTTTCAAAAGTGATACATCAAAAATCTCTTTTGGGTTTTGCTACATTAGGTGTATTAAATGGGTATTTACCCTGTGGAATATTGTACATTGCCCTTGCAGGAGCTGCGGCAACCTCTACGCCCGTACAGGGGAGTATCTATATGTTGATGTATGGGCTGGGAACAGTTCCCGCGCTACTGTTGGCAAGTTATTTACCACATTTGTTGAAAGGTACTTTTCGCTTAAAATTTCAGAAAATTGTTCCTGTATATACCTTTTTGCTTGCTGTTTTTTTTGTATTGAGAGGATTAAATCTGGGAATTCCGTACTTGAGCCCCTATTTTGATAAAAATCCTGCTTCGAAAGAAATCCCTATTTGCCATGGGCAAAGTATGGTTAAATAACAAAGAGATTTAGTGTAATGCCAATCTTTTAGATTAATCAGACACTAAATCTCAATTTTTTTGGGAAAAATGAAGAAATAGGTTCTTTTCTCCAAAATCCCCAATCTACAATCGCTCGATTAAATTTCAGTTGCAAACGCTTCTTGAATTCTTTTGATTCCCTCTTCGAGGGTTGCTCTGGTACACCCAAAGTTGACTCTGAAAAAGCCTTGTCCTTTAAACACAGGACCATCCACTACTCTTAGGCCAAATTTAAGGAGATGTTCAGCAAGATTTTCAATTCCAGTTTCTCTTGCGTCAATCCAAGCCAAATAAGTAGCCTCCAATTTATTCATTTTGAGCCCAGGAATAGCATTTACCGCATCATACAAGAGGTCATGATTGATTTTTAGGTACTTTACCAAAGCTTGTCGCCAAGGCTCACATTCCTTGTAGGCGGCGTAGGCAGCTCGTATACCAAAACGGTTTAATTCAGGAAAAACGCCCGCTTTGGCTGCATTAAACTTATCTCTCAAGGCTTTGTTTGGAATAATAGCCACAGAACAACCCAAACCAGCAATATTAAATGTTTTGCTAGGCGCCATTAACGTGATGGTCATTTGCTCTGCTTCAGGACTCAAACTTGCTGTTGGAGTATGACGAAGGTGCTCTTCCAAAATCAAATCGCAATGAATTTCGTCCGAACAAATCACGATTTGATGTTTTTGACAAATCTCAACCAACTTCTGTAGTTCCTCGGGTCTGAAAACTGTCCCCCCAGGGTTGTATGGATTACAAAGCATAAAAACTTTGGTACGTGGGGTTATGGCTTTTTCGATAGCCTCAAAATCCATGATCCAACGTTCATCCTCTAACAACAGCGGTACAGAAACAAGTTTTCGATCGGCCCAAGTGGGGGCAAGATGAAAGGGGCCATAAACAGGTACGGTAGTCATTACCTCATCACCCGATTGGCCAATGGCTTTGTAGCTTGTGGTAATACCTGGTACCAAACCTGGAATCCAAACCTGCCACTCTTCCTTGATTTGCCAGTTGTACAGGTCTTTCATTCTTTGCGTAAATAAGTCTTTTAATTCCTGCGGAACAAAAGAATACCCCATTACGCCATGCTCAGCTACTTCTAACATGGCTTTGATAATGGGCTCTGGGCAACGAAAGTCCATATCGGCCACAGGCATCGGAATTACACTTTCTGGATCTTTATTAAAGTCCCATTTAGTGGAGTCAGTATTTCGTCTGATGATGTTTTCGTCAAAATTGAACATAAAAGCTAGGTATGGTTATGGTCTGAATCGGATAAATAGTTTTTGAGCATGAGCCAATGACTGTGGCGAATACCCAAATCCAATAATGCTATCAGAAAAATTCGTTTTTATAACTCAACAAAGATAAAAAACTGACCAAGACTATCTGGATTTTATTCGAAAAAGACTAAAATTAGGTGGATGGGAGTGTGTTTTTGGGTGGAGAAAATAAAAATGAAAGTAAGGTGGCAAAACCCATAATACAAGTAATAATCAAAAAGGCTATCTGATAAGAATGCGTTTTGTCATAAATAAAACCTGTGAAAATTGGTCCACAAAATGCACCAGCCGACTCAAACATATTGATGGTACCATTGATTTTTCCAGCTGATTTTAAGCCAAAAGTTTTGATAGTAAGTACATTATACATAGAATAAATGCCTCCCCAACTAAGCGCCATTCCTGCGGTTGCCCAAAAAATGAAATCTTTGTTTAGTGTAGTAAAACCCAAAACAGATACAGTCATCAGCAAACAACAGAGTGTGAATACTCGCTGTGTATTGAAAAAATCTGATAATGAGGTAATGAGTAATTTGCCCCCAAAGGCTACTCCAAAATAGAGTGTTAGGGCAAAAGTGGCATCTTTGGCCGAAAAACCTAAATCTGTGATGTGAAGAAATAGGTTGGCTACAACCCCAAGCAAACCATAAAATGTGAGAAAGCCACAAATACTTATCAACCAGAAGGTAGGAGTTTGTAAAGCTTTTTCAAAGCTAATGCCCTCGTTTAACGGTTCTTGTAAAGGAATGTCACTTTTTTGAGGTTCTGACTCACTTCCAAAAGCCTTGAGTCCTAGTTCGGAAGGGGTACTTTTTACAAAAAGAAAAATAAAAGCAAATAGTACCATAGGAAAAATAGCTAAATGCCTAAATGTACTTCGCCACCCCCATAAATCTAACCAATGCTGTATTAGATTAGGAAAAAGAAAACTTCCTAAACTCGTTCCCGCAAGTGTGATTCCTAAAGCTAGTCCCTTGTGCTTTTGAAACCAACCTGAAACTAGTATAATGGCAGATACAGAACCAGAAAGCGAGTAAGCAATACCAAATAAAAAGTGAATAAAATAAGCTTGTGACTTTGAATGGATTAAACTGTAAGAGTACAAGGCTATACTCAGGATTAGGCTTCCTGTTAGTAATAATCTTCTTACTCTAAACTTATCAATCAATGTACCCGATAAGAAAATCAAAGCAAATGCGGTGGCATTCGGAATAGAATCTCTCAATTTTAATTCGGAGCGAGACCATTGAAACTCATTAAGCAACACCCTATCAAATACTGAAATAGTAGTAGAAGTAAGCCCATTGACCACCACCAAAATCACTAATCCAGAAAAGCATATTAGAAAAGGGTAATATCTCTGAATCCACCAATGCTGTAAAAGATGTTTCATAGGCACAATTGAGCATGTTGAAGTTTATTGTATATACATTTAATACAAAAAAAGATATCCTCAAGTTCCAGAATCTTTTTTAAGTTTTGTCTTGAAGGCGCAAGGCAACAGGCACTAGACAAAGAGTGTTAAATAACGATGTATAATTAATTAAGTAAGTAAAGAGACGTTATCAGTTAACAGTATATCAGTTATTGATAATATAATCATAAGGTTATCTTCAACTTTTACCTTTGAGACTGATTACTGGACAAATTTGAAGATACTAGTTCAAGACTTAGTCTTGGACTCATTTTTTTAACAGTTTTAAACTGTTTTTAAAATCATCAGTGAAAAAGACCCAACACCTAAGAAACGCTTTCTCGTTTTGTCCAGTAATCAGCCTTTGAGATTAACCTTTTGATTATTTATGAACTATACTAACTAATATACTGCATATTGGTAACGTTTTGTTACTTAGTGGGAAAGATTAAATTAATAGTATAACAGAGGTGAAAATTGACTGTAACATTTTGATTGTGAATATCTTCAGATAACCAATATGCTCTTAACTAATAACGTTTTCCTACTTACACAAAATAAAATTTAGGTACTAGGATTTAGGACATATCCCAAAAGTCTTTATTAATTCATAAAAAACGCCTTTTTTTTTGCTTACGGCTTAATGCCTAAAGCCATTGCCTGAAAAATTAAATTTTATTTTGAGCATTAACTAATGTTTTTGCCGAAAGCCTAAAGCCCAAAGCTGATTGCCTAAAATACACAACCTACCTCTAATTTTATTCTCTTATTTAATACTCCGCTTTAAATTCTTGAGAATCGAATATATTTTCTTAGTTTTGCATAAAACTACCCTGCTTATTTCGAACCTTCAGCATCCAGACTTTTACATAAAACCAAAACATCGCTCTGGAAAAGGTTCATATTTGTTTGGTATCTGTTAGCTACATGATAAAAAAACTTCTCTCGACCTTAGTTTTAAACTCTTATCCAACTAAGCCGTTTAAAGTAGTGGATCACAGACTCCAATTTGTTATAGTATATGTTTAAATCAAAAATTGCCTTAACTACAGCTCTTTTCTTTTCATTGATAGGTTCTGCATCGGCGCAGTACCTCGAATCGTCTTTTACTAAAGCTCCCGATAATTGGTTTAATTTGGATTTTCAACAAGATGGTGTATTAGGAATAAGCACTGAAAAGGCATATCGCGAATACCTCAACAAGAAGAAATCTAAAACAGTAGTGGTTGCTATTATTGATTCTGGGGTAGATATTAATCATGAAGATTTAAAAGACAATATTTGGATAAACCCCAACGAAATTCCTAATAATGGCCTTGATGATGACCATAATGGTTTTGTAGATGATATTTTCGGTTGGGATTTTTTGGGAAATGCCAATGGCAATGATTTGGAGAGAGAAAATATGGAGCTAACGCGCGAGTACGCCCGACTAAAAGCTAAGTTTGGCAGTTTTCGAGAAAAAGAAATCGTTAGCCTATCTTCCAAACAACGTTCAGAATATGATATTTACAAAAAAGTAAAATATAAATATGACCAAAAGTTGAAAGAACTCAATGAACAAGGTTCTTTCGTAATAAAACTTTACAGCAAGTTTGTAGAGGCCAAAAAGACTATCATGGACTACACGAGTTCCCAAAGCGTAGGCAATGCCGAGCTAGCCATGATTGGAATAGGAGCACCAGAGGAAGTAAAGGCAGCCAAGCGTATGTACGAAGTATTGGCAAAAGTTGGTCAAGATGAGGCATCATTGAAAGAAGGTTTTGATTACTACGATGCTCAAATAAAATATGGTATTAATCTTAATTATAACGCCCGTCAGGAGATTATCGGGGATGATGTCGATAACCTCAATGATCACAATTATGGCAATAATGAAGTAAAAGGCCCAGACGCTCGCCATGGAACTCACGTGGCAGGTATTATAGCTGCCAACCGTAAAAATTCTTTAGGGATTTTGGGTGTAGCCAGTGATGTAAAGCTGATGATTTTACGTGCTATTCCAGAAGGAGACGAGCGAGATAAAGACGTTGCTAATGCGATTCGGTATGCAGTAGACAATGGGGCAAAAATTATCAATATGAGTTTTGGAAAACCTTTTTCACCTCAAAAAGCGGCCGTGGATGATGCGGTAAAATATGCTGAGTCCAAGGATGTTTTACTGATTCATGCAGCTGGAAATGAAAATGAAAATATTGACATAAACGATAATTTTCCATCCAAGAAATACCTAGATGGTAAGTTTGCCGAAAACTGGATAGAAGTAGGTGCCACAAGCTGGCTTCAACCGCCAAGCGCAATTGCGGAGTTTTCTAATTATGGTGGCAAAACCGTGGATGTATTTGCACCAGGGGTTGATTTAAAATCTACTGTGGTTGGTTCAAGATACGAAGATTTGAGTGGTACAAGTATGGCTGCTCCTGTGGTAACTGGTTTAGCAGCGGTGATAAAAAGCTATTATCCTGAGCTTTCGGCCAAACAAATCAAAAAGGTAATTTTACATTCTGCCACCAAAATGCCTCACACCAAAGTTACCCAGCCAGGCACAGGTGATTTGGTGGAGTTTAGTAAACTTTCTATAACAGGAGGGGTTGTGAATGCCTACAGTGCGATTCGAATGCTGGAAGAGGGGTATCAACCTTAAGAGATATGACTTTTTGTATGATTTTTGATGCTTACTGAGGAAATCATTGGATTTTTTTCGATTTATCTCGTAAATTTCATTGCAAAAATAAAGATAGTTAGGAACAGGTAAATCAGTGCAGAAAGGAAAAAATCATGTCGATTGTAAGTAATAATATCAAATATCTCCGCCGACTCAATGGGCTCACCCAAGAGCAATTTGCTCGAAGGATTGGTATAAAGCGTTCGTTGCTAGGCGCTTATGAAGAAGCGCGTGCTAATCCTAATCTTGAAAATCTCAAGATGATTGCACAGGTTTTTGGTACTTCTGTAGATGCTTTGATTAAAACGGATATTCGGAAAATTAGAGATACACCAGGTATTGCAGGTATGTCTTCGAATGGGACTAATCCGTATAAGTCGACAGGTTCTCAAGAAACTGAGCCCAGCTCGGTAGGCTCCATTATTGCCAATGCTTTCCCAACAAGCACGTCTTCTGTAAATCCTATTCAAAGCTTTTATCAAGGCGCACCTACAGTAACTCCCGCTGAGCCCTCGGTGCCAGTTTCCGTAGTCCCAATTCAGAGGGTTGTTGAGAAATATTATCGTACAGATAATCAAGTTAATCTTGTATCCCAAAGGGTAGTCCCCAAAAAATACCATTCTGGCGAGGTAGATAAACAATTTTTGATTCCTAATTTACCATCTACCCCAAATCCATCGGTAACTTCTCATGCTGCGGTAGAACCATCTCCTCAACCAATTCTTGCTGGTGCTATTAAGTTTGTAACCAAGCAGGCCGTCAACGATTATACAGGCAAATGTCAACGAACAGACTATATTGCGTCTTTGCCAAGTATGCTAATACCCAATATTCAGTCTGCCAATTGCCGTGCATTTGAATCTGGAGATGATTTTGTTTTGGAAAATTCAATCATTGTAGGAAGTCAAATTAAAGATTGGTCAGACATCAAGGATGGTCAACACTATGTAATTGTGGCACCTCAACATGGTATTTTATACCGTAGAGTATATAGCCAAGCAAAAATAAAAGGTACTTTATTACTCAGTTCGGACAAAACAACTATTTCAAGTCGTGAAATTAGTCTCAAAGACATTCTCGAAATTTGGGAATGTGTAGCATATCTCAGTTATCAAATGCCTGAACCGCAACCTTCTCTTGATAGAATCAAAGATTTAGTAGAGGATTTAAAAACAGAATTAGGAAGGATTTGAGGCTACAAAATACAATACTAAATAAGATAAACATGAGTTATCCGTAATTTAGCGATTTAGCAAATGGGGGATTATGTTAAAATTTAGATTCTCCCAGTAGAGACGCAATGCTTGCGTCTCAATGCTTGCGTCTAAAACCAAGTAAATCTAGCATGATAGCTTCAAAAAAGGGGTCGGGAAATATATTCCGACCCCTTTTTTATGAAAATTATGAAGGATAATCCCAATCTTAAAATTTGTGATGACTCATGTTTTTTTACTGAGGAGGATATGAGTTGGAGTGCAAAATTAGATTTAAGCTTGTGTCTTACGCACTAGGCAAAAAGTTTTAACATGTTTTTTGATAAGCACAGCTCTGCTTTTGTCCTAGGGCTAATGCCTAAGTTAGTACTCAAAATAAAATTTAATTTTTGAGCTTTGGGCTTTCAGCTATGAGCATTCGGCAAAAACGTATTTATGGTTACTAAATATGCATTTCACGACCACGTACATGCATTTTTCCCAAAGCCCACCGCCGAAAGCCGATACCTGAAAGCTTAAAGCACAATCTTAAACTTTATTTTGCGTAATAACTTAATTAGTAATCTTCATATTAGTTTTGAGACCCTCGGCCAAACGGCTTTGCAACTCAGCGAGTTATCCTTTGGGTCTAAACTCCTTTATTACATTTTGATTACAAATCAGGTATGGTCCTTCAATAAGGTCAATACAATAGGGTACCGCAGGAAACACCGCATCCAAACACTGACGAATAGCTTTAGGTTTGCCAGGAAGGTTGATAATGAGAGACTTACCTCTTATGCCAGCAGTTTGTCTTGATAAAATAGCAGTTGGAACATATTTCAAACTTTCCATTCGCATCAGCTCACCAAAGCCCGGTAGTATTTTTTCGCATACGCTTTCTGTAGCCTCGGGTGTTACATCTCGTTTGGCGGGGCCTGTGCCCCCTGTAGTTACAATTAGGCAACAATTTTCGACATCTGCCATATAAATTAAAGATTCCGCAATGAGCTCTTGTTCATCGGGAATCACTTTATAGACTGTTTCAAATTCAGAAACTAAGTACTCTTTCAAGGTTTCTACGACTGCCTTGCCCGGAATATCCTCGTAGATACCAGCACTAGCACGATCCGAAACGTTTATTACACCAATTTTGATTTGAGACATGTTATTATTTAATGTTTTAGAAAATAAAATATGGATATTGAAGGTAGCTTGAGTATTTTTGAAAATCAGTATTTGTTACTTTCAACAACCAGTTATATGCTATACTTACAATCAAAGTTACCAGATGGTTTGGAAAAAATCATGACCTTCGTCTTTTTCGGAATGATTCTTTTAGGATTATATTTTGCTATGAAAAAGTTTAATAAAGACCATTGATTTACAAATGTCTTATAGTCAATGCTTTATGGATTGCATAATTTGGATAACCTGATTATCAGACTAAATTAAGTTCTCTAGTTCAAGACTTAATCTTGGACTGATTTTTTAACAGTTTAAAACTGTTTTTTTAAAAAACAGTGAAAAAGGCTATATACCTGAATCTCACTTTCTTGTTTTGTCCAGTAATTAGGAGATACCTATTTATTAGGATTTTTTCATAAGCTCCGTAGGAGCGACAGTTTGGTAGTCGGGAATTTATTTGCTGACCTATTAAAAGAGCGCCGTAGGTGCGACAGGCAGATAACTATCTTGAATTCTGTCGCACCTACGGCGCTCAAAAAAGGTTATTCTCAAAAATTATTGCTACCAAACTGTCGCTCCTACGGAGCTTTTACAAAGGAAAATAAGATAGATTTTGTTACAAAATTTATTGAAAAAGCCTTTTTTATATAATTACTCACTCGTTCAATAATTAGGTTTTAGGCAACAGGCACAAGGCAACAGGCACAAGGCAACAGGCACAAGGCAAAGAGTGCTAAATAGTTGTTTCAGTAATAAAAGATATTTTTCTGCCGAATGCCCAAAGCTGAAAGCCGGTAGC
>NZ_JBMLSD010000326.1:0-8111 GCF_049240685.1 Flectobacillus sp. | reverse complement strand
TTCATTGAAAAAGTCTAAATACCTTTTCTCTTTTTGTCCAGCAATTAGATTATCAATACATTGTAGTTGTAATGTATTGATAATGAAAACTTTATATTTATGATTTGCCGCTCGTAATTCAGTATTCAGAGTTGAATTTTCATAAACCATAAGCTAAAGAAAAATTAGCGTTTTTTATGAAACTATAAATACCTTTTGTTTAATGCCTACGGCATACAGCCCGAAGCCAAGTACTTAATCAGATTTATAATCGATTGTGTTAAAGTGAAAAGTGTGGTTTTTTGAGCAAAAGCCGATATCTATCTAAGTTTTTTGAAAAACAAGGATTACAGAAGTACCCTCATTCCTCTTACTTTTAATATGTATATCTCCTCTAAGTTTTTGTATGAGTTCATAACTCAGCGTTAACCCTAGCCCTGAACCTTTTTCGTTGTTGGTTCCAGATTTGGGATTAGGGTATTCAAAAATATGTTCTAGTTGCAGTTCATCGATACCTACTCCGTTATCCTGAATCACAATATGTGTTTCTTGCTCGAAAACTTCAGAATAGATGGTGATTTTTCCACCTCTAGAAGTAAATTTTATGGCATTGCTAATGATATTTCGTAAGATGATTTGCAGATAGTTTTCATCCCCGATAATTGATACATTATCTAATTGATTATCTATCTTAAGGTTTTTTTCTTTGAGGCTCTCCTGAAGCTGTATAACTATTTCCTTCACAATTGAATTCACAGCAATATTGCTTTTTTTGGGGGCATAATTTTTAATTTGTGATTCTGCCCAATTCAAAACATTCTCAAGTATTAGCTGTACTCCCCCTAAATTATACCTCAATTTTTTGAGATAACCTGGTGAAATACTATAGTCGTCATCTAGTAAATAAAGAAAGTTAACCAAGTTGTTGATGGGTCTTCTCAAATCATGTCCAATAATAATAAAAAGTTTGTCTTTGGTAGCGTTCACTTTTCTGAGTTGAAGGGTTTGCTCTTCAATTATTTTATTTTGTGATGCCAATAGGTCGCGGGTACGCTTAATTCTACATAAGGCAGCAATTGCAACTAGAAGGTACAGCAATAAAATACCAAGAATTACAAAAAACAAAACATTGATTTTCTGCTCATGTTCAAGTTGCTTTTGTTTTAAGTTAAGTTCAAAATCTAGATTTACCTGTGCGATTTGGTTTTGTTTTTCTATACCTAAAAGGGAATCCTTCACAATTTGGTACTTGTCAGAGTAATACATCGCTTTTTGAAACTTACCCATCTCAGAATTAAGTTTACTCAAATAATACAGAGTTCTATATTCATAGTTCTTGTCCTGTCTTATTTGATAGCAAACGAGCGCTTTTTTCAGATTTTTCTCGGCGTCACTGTATTTTTTTAGGCATAATGACGAGATACCCAAAATGTAGTAATTTTGATAATTATTCTGATCTACATTATCCAGTTTTAACTTAAAATTGATTGATTTGTGTGCATAGTCTATTGCCTCCTTGTATTTTTTTTCGGTCATGAAGCCAAGCCCAATATTACTTAGATTTTCCTTAATGGCTGCAGAGTCTTTCGCATGCTTGGCTTTATCCAATGCTTTATTAAAATAATAACGGCTTTTTTTTCCATTAGAATTACTCAGCATTCCTTTAAACTGGAAGTAGTAGAGACTATCAGTATAACGGGACAAATATTGCTGTGATTTATCAAGGTAAAAGGAGCTTTTTTCCAAATTGTTTAGTGAAAAATAGATAGAGCTTAAAGCAGTGTAGTTAATAAATGAGAGATGTTTCAAATACGTAGAATCTGGATTTTTGCTTAACTCTAAAGAAGCCAAGAGTTTTTGTTCATTTTCCAAAAAATATTTAATGCCTTCTACATACTTTCCTTTTCTTGTTGCCAGACTACCAAGTGAAAATAGAGCGGGTTGTTCTAATAAAATTCTTTTATTGCTATTTGTATGCTTTGCTATATCAAGTATCTTCCTATAACTTTTTTCTGCCGCCAAAAAATTTGAATGAAACAAATAGTAGTTACCCAAGACCAAAAAAAACTTACCTCTTTGAAGGTGGTAAGGATAAGCGCGGGTAGCTATATCTGTTTTTCTGAGGTAATACCTAGTACTGTCCTCGTTATTTGTGATGAATGATGAAAAAACTCGTATTTCTTTCTCTATTTTTTTTTCATCAAACTTTCTATATTTTTCCTCTATCAACTCCTGATCACTTCGAAGTAGGAAAGCAATCACAATACTTGTGAGAAAGAAATACAAATGAAAACTTTTCATAATTCGAATAATAGCGGTATTAATTACAATGGGTTAATTATCCATCTTGCACTAAGTTTCTTTAGTTAGGTAGCCATTATTTCATGCTCAAAGTCTTTTTGGTAACTTCGACCAATCGGAATGCTGGTATTAAATAATTCTATCTGTGTTGATGTCCTAGAAATTATATGCTGTTTGTTTACGGCATAAGTTTTATGACAACGCACAAACCTCTTATCAAGTTCTTCCAGTAATTTAGATATACTTTTAAGAAGTGCTAATTTTTTTTCATGCGTGTAGATATAAGTATAATTACCATCGGACTCTAAGTATAGAATATCTTTTAAATATAACTTTACATGTTTGTTATTATGCGTTTTAACAAAGATAAACGATTCTTCAAGGCCTGGTAGATTTTTGGTAAGTAATAACCTTTCAATGGCCGCAATAAATGTCACAGGTTGGAACGGCTTAACCATATAAATAACGTTTTCGACCAACTCTACCTCTCGATAAAGCGACAAACTATTGGAAGAGGTTACTACAATGATAGGAATCGAAAAATGTTGAATTTTTCTCAGAAAATCAAGGCCTGTTAAATTTCCTTCTAAAAAAATATCACAGATTATTAAATCTGGACGGTTATGCTCAAGATAAACCAAGGCCTCTTCTGCTAGGCTTACACTATGCAAATCAATAATTTCTAATTTGCTAAGCACCAGACTAATCCACATGTCAAATGCCTCATCATCTTCAATAATTAATATTTTTTTATTACTCAATTTCGTTTTCATGGTAGTTGAAAAATAATAGATTGTTAGGACAAGAAGGCCTATTGATAAATCTACTGCCTTCGAATGACAACCTGCCGATTACATTTAACATCCTGTTCTGAATAATACACAAAATTGTATTTTTGATAGAATAGGAAGTCTTCTGCAAAAAACAAACTTTTGACGATAAACTAAAATTTCAAATGATTTTTGTGAAATAGTACGTGTATTAGCTCTGTTATCTAAGCCTTAAGTATTATAGCTGAATCGATAATGAGATTTTTACATTCGCAATTTGATTACCAGACATTGTTACTCTGCCAAGATTAAGATTACATATAAACACCATTATTACCTTTACTCGTTATGCCTAGTAATACGATTTATGAGGAATAACTTCTAGTTGGGTATTGATAATTAGGTGCTTAGAGAGATTAGAGGAGCAAATTACCTCTTTTGTATTTTGTTAGAATCCCTCAGTTTCGTAGTACATTCAATAACTTATCTATTACAAACGAATAGCTTCTCTGTTACTTTTTGAAATGATTTACAAAAGAATTAACATAAAATTCTATAACAATAAGTGACCTTATTAATTATTAGCCGTTAGATTGGAAGATATGTTTGCTTTGAATAGGATTTATGGTTTAATTAAGTACGAGGTAATGACTTTAATGTTTTGATAGTTAGTGTATTACAAATTTAATAAATTCTTGTGTTTTACTAAAGTAATAAAGGGTAATCTGTTGAATATATACTCTTTGAATGTTTGAAAGTACCAATTCTTCGTAAAAATGTTCAGTAAATTGCTTGCGCTTGTCTCTGTGGATCGGGTATTTACAAATACTAACGGTACTACCTAAGTTTTCAAAAAAGAGCCTAGGTAATTAACTCAACGTTTTATAACGATAATTGTTCACGCAAATGAATTTTTATTTGTTTGGATTGCAGTTCGTCATCGTTTTTATGTTATTCGTCACTTTATGAGTTCTATTTTTTAGGAAAAAACCTTTTTAAAAAAGAATTTTGAATCATAAAAAGTTCAAAAATGCTTCCCGCCACGAAGTATATTTGATAATTCTATTTGGGTAACCTTCGCAAAGTTATGAGGAGGGAGTTTGATATAGTCCCCTCCACCAAATGGAGCTTTTTTATTTAGTAATACTACATGGCAGTTTTGTATTATTATTAGATAGGCTTTGAGCTGTAGGCATTAGGAGAATAGGTTTTTCTATTCAATTAGAAGTGCTTTCTACTTTTGGCCTACGGCAAAAGCTTAATACAAGTTCGATTAAACTTGTTTCGTATACGTCTCAGTGTATCTGTGAATCGTACAAGTTTAAATTGACTTTGTTGAGAACACAAAAATTAAAAAGGATAAGTAGCATATTTAAACAAGATGAGAATCTACCTACTTAGTTGGATATACCGTAGAGATAAATGATTGTAAATTTGAAATTTTTTAAAAATGAAACTTAAAAAACTGTATCTGTTATCCTTGTTATTATTAGTTTTTGGTTGTAAAACCTCCATTGAAGATGACGAAATAGAAATTACGCTTGAATTTCCAACTGGTCTGAAAAAGAGCTCAGAGTCTGCCCATGAAGCCACTTCAGAGGCTGATATTGATGAAGATTATATCGATGATTTACCTACAAGTTTTTCATTGACTACACCGCCAATTATTAGCCAAGGCGAAACGAGTAAGTGTGTAGCTTTTTCGAGTGCTTATTATATCTTAGGCATGTATAATGGCGTCAAAACCAAAGATTACAACAGATTGCCTAGTCCAGAGTTTATTTATGTGGCTTACAAACAAGCCAATGAAGATAATAATTGCAACGACGGATGTTATTTGTTTAGCGACGACTCGAAAGGTATTATCGGCGTTGCAGATTTGTTGAAAACAACAGGGACGACTACTTGGAACCAAATGCCTTTTGTAGATAGTCCTACCTGTAGTATTATTACTGCCACACATGTTACTCAAGCTTCGGCAAACAAAGTGGCTGGCTACTATCGTTTGGGAGAAGATGAGTATAATGATGTACAAGAGCTAAAAGCATGGCTTTATGCAGGCTTCCCAATTTGGTTTGGAGTAGAAATCGATCAGGGTTTTATGAATCTTAAAGCTGGTAAAATTTGGTCAAAAGCGAGTGGTAAAAGCGAGGGTGCTCATGCGATGACGCTTGTGGGTTATGATGATACTAAGAAGGCTTTTAAAATAGCTAATTCTTGGGGTACCGATTGGGCTGATGCTGGATACGGCTGGGTTGATTATGATTATTTCGTAAAACTGCTAGGAAAAGAGGCGGATGCTGAAATCGGAATACTTGTTCCTAATAATACTCAACGACCTAATATGGGTAAGGTTAGTCCGGGTGCTTGTGAGAATGCCTCTTGGGGAGATTTAGTGATCAATAACCAAAGAAATCAAGAAATTGCTGTTGAAATGTATGGGGCCTCTTATACCAATGACGATACAGATAATATTGATCCCTCAGAACCACAATTATTTATGGGTATTCCTAAAGGCGCACTTAAAGTTAAGATATTGACAGCTGACAAGTCGACTTTAATTAGAGAATATACTATTAACATTTCGTCATGTAGTACATTCGAACTAAGCGTGAATTAAATAAGTACGCAAAAGCGTTCATGCAGTAGGCTTTAGGCATTAAGCTAAATAAAGAGTTTTATATGCCATTATAAAACCCTTTTGCCTAATGCCTACTGCTCAAAGCCTAAAGCCAAGTGTTCGAGTAAGTGGGCAAAATAAGATTTAAGTTATGTGTATTAGGCACAAAGAAAAGAGTGTTCAAATGTTTTTTCCGAATGCCCCAAACTGAGAGCCAAATGCTCAAATAGTAAATCTTATTTTGCTTATTAATTTAACGACTACTTAATGGTATTCCATTGATTTATGGAGCGCCTATGGTAGGGTTATGATTCAGAATTTTATCAGATATTGATTTCAGTACACTCGACTCTAAATCCGTCACTATGAAATGAGATAATTTTAAATTTCCTGTGCGAATTGAGTCTGGTTAATTAACTAAGAATTAATAGTTCATCTTTTAGTAGACATTATTAGTATTTAAGTCTCGAAAATACGCCAAAAGATTCTCAGAAAATTGAAATAGGTATTTCTCAAATGTGTTTTCCTTACTTCTAAAATATTTAAAATTTCAGTATAAACCGCTAATGATTTAATACTATTCAAGTCTTGATTTGCGAGAAATCAATTGTTAGACGCCTATTCATTTTTTTGCTTTCTACTCCCTAGTACTTTATTGAGTTATTAATTGATAACTAAAACGAAGCTATTGATGGTATACAGTTATTGGAATACACTCAAGGTCTGACGGATGTTATCAATTTTTTGCAGGAATCTATAATGAACATAATCTTTCCTGTGACTTACAAAAAAACTGAAAGCGATTTTGATAATCTTTATAAAAAGAGTGAGAATTGATGGAAATGTGTTTTTGAACTTTCATAGTTTTCTATACTCTAACGTATACAGTTGTAGGTTTGTCATCAAATAGAGTATTTTATCACCTAACTTCAAGTGTTTTTTTAGCTTTTTTTTTCATTCAAGCAATCATCTTGATGCTCTGATTTATCGAGAAAGTTCTACAATTCTCATAAATATTTGCCAAAAGTTTTGCTTAATTCTCGTGCAGATTTAGCTAGCCAAAGCTTTTGACGAAAGTATTTCGAAGATAAGATTTTCAATTGCCAACTTGCACCGATGTGGTAGTTTGTCACCCCTGATTGTTCATTATCATTTTTTTTCGATACCCCACGTATTTACCTCAAGTATTAATAATGTGATTAATCTAAGAAACATACTAAAGCTATGCAAAATAAAAATAGAGTGAAGCAGCCTATCAAAACTTTAATTGTATCTGGTGATGATATCCTAGCTAAAAATGTAGTGTCACTTTTGGATGAGGAGTTTTATAGATGTGTTGGAGTGGTAAAAGAAATAATACATTTATATTCCTATTTGGAATTAGAACAACTTGATTTGATTATCATTGAAGTTAAAACGATTGATATTTCTGTAATTGAAGTATTAGCCAATGAAGATTTTTTAGAAATTCCTTTGCTGATTATTGCAGAAACGATTGATAACTCTATCCACGACTTGGTAGTTAAGCATCCTAAAAGCTTACTTTTGAGTACTCCAATTCATGAGTACTCATTTAAGTCTTTACTCAACCTTCTCATAAATGCTTATCCTCCAAAACTTACTCGGTATGTTGAAGTATTTAATCGGAATCAACAAACTATAAAAATCCCATTTGAAGAGATTTTATTTATACATGCTGATGGAAATTATACATTCATTAACACTACAAACCATAAAGTTTTTGTAAGAAAAAAGACCTTAAAGAAATTCAAAGAGGAGTTAGATACGATGTTTATTCAAATCAATAAGTCACAAATTATCAACACTTCTTTTATCAAGCGTGTAGAGTTAGGGAGAGGGGTGTTAGTCCTTGATAATAAGGAGATTAAAATAGGGAGAGCCTTTAGGTTTGAGTTGAAAGAGTTTTTACAAAAGTCATAATTACTGATTACACAACACTAAAATAATTTTGCGTGTATGATGCCATGTACTTGGAGTTTAGAGGGAAACAAATAGACTTTTTTAAAAGAACACTTGGACAAAATGTATTTCTCAGTTTATCTGACTTTTCCATTACCTAACTGAGTATTTATACTTGATTATGAGTTGTGAATGTAAAATATTAACAACCAACGCTTTGTACTTACAACTATTTTAGCTCGATTCGAACACTTATTTTTCCCTCTTTGGGCTTTTTTCATTTGTGTAATAACAGTAATTGTACAAAATACCGTAAAGCTGGCTTTTGGCATTGGGCATTCAGCAAAATTTTTCATTGGTTCTTTAGAAACCTATTTGCCTAATGCCTTTGGCTTGTAACCTAGGGCAGAGAACTTAAATCTAATTTAGCCTGTACAACTTGTACGTATTTTATCACCATCAAATGCTGTTAATCCTTTCTTCAAAGGAACTTTACTATAGCTTGGATTAATATTTGATAT
>NZ_JBMLSD010000325.1:0-31959 GCF_049240685.1 Flectobacillus sp. | reverse complement strand
CAACCGAAAATTCAGTTAATTTTGCTGACAATCTGTCAGTATGCCAAAATAGCCCATTTTTAATGTCTGACAAAAGATTAGGCACTCTGACAGGAATGGCAGATTCTTCGGAGTGATGAGTTTTGAGTTTTGAATAGGTTTAAAAAATTTCAGATTTGGGATTTCTGATTTCGGAAATAGAAGATGATAAAATGTAAATCATTACCGAACGAAAATAAAGCATTGTAATAATAACAAAAACGATGTAGATGCAACCCTTGCGGTTGCCATTCCGAATGCGGCAACCGCAAAGGTTGCCCCTACATTCCCAAAAACGAAAAAGATACACAAAGAGGATTTATCTAAAATTAGTTTTAGAACCAAAATTTTGAAGAAATCATGATTCCACTTAGTCGGTGAATAAATTCACCGACTAAAAAAAGAATACGCCAATTTCAAAGAACCAATAACCTGTAACACGACAAAGGCTGTTAAGTAGAATTATACCTACTACATACTTTTAGAAGAAATAGATTTCATCGTATTAAGGTCAATTTATTAAGTTAGTGGGCAAAATAAAATTTAAGATTATGCTTTGGGCTTTCAGGTAACGGCTTTCGGCGGTGGGTTTTGGAAAAAAGCATGGCGATGGGTAATAAAAAACATGTTAACACTCTGTGCCTTGTGCCTGTTGCCTTGTCCCTAAACCCATCACTTAAATCTTATTTTGCACTACTACTTAACTTATATACTGTTAACTTTTAACTTAAAGCAACTTATCTCGAAATGAAAATTTATATCCACACATTACTCAACGATGCTGAAAAGCAATTATTAATCAATGCTTTACCTCCAGAAAAAGGCTACCAGCTCAGTTTTGGTGATACCTTATTACCCGAAAATCGTAAAAAAACCTTCTTGGAGGCAAGCGTATGTATGGGCAATGTGCCCTTGGATTGGGCGGAGGAAAGTACCCAATTACAGTGGCTTCAATTACATTCTGCTGGCTTAGATCCGTATCAAAAATTATCCCACAGCCGTTTTCCTATTACGCATCTTAAAGGATTTTTTGGTCAGTCAGTGGCAGAAACCGCAGTGGCTGGTATTATGGCAGTCTATCGTGGCATCGACCGTTTGTCAGTATTACAAACCCAAAATCACTGGGTAGGTGGCAGTATTCGTCCTTCATTGCATTTATTATTTAGAAAAAAAGTGGGGATTTTAGGAAATGGCGCAATTGGTCAAACGGTAGCTAAAATCCTAAAAGGTTTTGACTGCGACATTAAAATCTTTTCAAGAACGGCCATCGAAGGAGAAGTTTGGTCGTGGTCTGACATAGGAGCCTATTTACCAGAGTTGGATATTTTAGTCGCTTGTTTACCAGAAACTTCTGAAACTATTGGCTTGATTGATGAGGCTTTTCTGAATCAAATGAAAAAAGAAGCCTTGTTTGTCAATGTAGGTCGTGGTTCGGCAGTGGACGAACCTGTTTTAATCGAAAAGCTACAAACTAATGCTATCGCTGGGGCTGTTTTAGATGTTACGGTAGAAGAACCGCTTCCAGAAAATCATGTCTTGTGGAATATGCCCAATGTGCTGTTGACGCAACATTCGTCAGGAGGATGGGCAGAGGAAAACGCCGATAAGGTAAGAGTATTTTTAAACAATCTTCAACGTTTTGAAAACGATGAGCCTTTAGAAAATATCGCAGATTTGGCAAAAGGATACTAGGGAGTGAGGAGTTTTGAGTTTTGAGTGCGGAGTTATCCGCATTCAAAACCCCGTAGAGACGTAATATTTTACGTCTCCAAACCAAAGAACCCAAACCCAAAATACTAGTTCAAGACTTTGTCTTGGACTTTTTATTTAAAACAGTTTATAAACTGGAGAAAATGCTAGTCCGAGACAAAGTCTCGAACTAGTCTCTACAAAAAAATTAAATTCCTAATTTTGATATTAACTTGGCGCCCATGCTGTTTTTATTCGAAATATATCGCACGCTCGCACCGATATATGGCGCAGTGCCAGGGTGATAAGTTTGAAGATTTTCTACGGCAGAATTAAAGATTTTGTCTTGCCTAAAGGTAACAATTCCTCCTTCCAAGGATAAATTGAATACTTTCAATACGTGAGCATTGGCGGAAACTGTGAATTTTACATGCTGATAATTTTCTTTTCTGGATAACTTTTCTCCCGAACCTAATTCCTGAAAACCTGCACTGTAGCCTCCTAAAGCAATATTTCCTCCCAAATTAAACCATTCTGTGATTTTGCGGGTACCTGTTACCTGAAATGGCAAAATCCCAGAAATACGCCAATCTTCATTGATACGTTTGTTAAAACCAAATATTGGGATAATTCTAAATTTTTGATTAAAAGCCACCGCTGTTCCGTACATGATTTGGGTATTTAATCCCAATATTCTTACACGAGCCGCCCCACCCCACAAAAAAGGTTGTGGCGAAAAAAAGGTCTCATTAGATTCCGTAATACCTAAGCCTCCGCCATACAGCCAGAACTTGTCTCTTAAACTAGCCTTCAACTGAAAAACGCCAGCTGAAAGTGTTTTGTATCCTCCTGAAGGGGTCTCTTTCCCTGAAATGGTAGGATTGATTTGACTTAAATTAGCTACTAAAAAGGTATGTTTAGCTTGTATGTCAAACTTTTTCCCGAAACCAATACCTACATTAAAATCAGTAGAAAGTGGCACGAAGCCGAGTGTTGAAGTACGAGTAAGTCCAAAGTCTTTGCCATCGCCCATATTGGCAGAAGGCATCGCTTCGGTTTTGATGGTAATATTTGGATAAAAAATTTGTGAGAGTGAGTTGTTTTGGGCCTGAACAAATTGACCTAAAGCCGAAAGAGAAAATATAAAGCTGATTCTTTTAAACATATTATCAAAGGTTATATGCCGTTTAACGAAGCATATATAGAAATAGTATAGCAGGGCTGCAACCAAACCCGATACTTTGGGGTCTATACGTTAAACCTCAATCTATTCGTGTCTATTTTACTACAACAATTAATGAAAAAAAATCTATTTATTCTCGCACTGGTCTCATTAGCAATCTTACTGAATGCTTGTAACCAAATTTTGAAATGCGATGGCATTGCTTGTGTATCGCCTCCCCCTATTCCTCGATTCAAGATATTTAATGCATCTGGAGTAAATATTTCGGACTCGACAAATTACTTCCTCAAAATTGCCAACGATAGTACATCCTACAAAGGGACAATGGTTAAAACCTCCGAAGCGACGCTATATTGGGATATAATGTTTACCAAAGGAACAAATGGCATCAAAGATTACGAACTCTATGCGAACAAAACTAGATTAGGACAGATTCGTTATGAAATTAGTTTGAAGAAGTCAGGTTGCTGCTCCAATTACAGCATTGATGTATTGAGCTATAATAATGTTTCGCTCCTCAACACGCAGGATCAATATGGAAATTATACCATTAAACTAAAATGATTTAAAGAACTTTTTTGATTATTCAAAGGGAAATATTTAGAGGCAAAGACTAGAGCCTATTTTTGCAAAAGGGTTTCGGAAATTTAAAATCCTGAATCTCAGACACAAAATAATTTCCCAGATGAAATATAAAATGTTGGTATTGGACATGGACGACACCTTGTTGACCGATGACCACCGTATCTCAGAAAAGAATAAATCTGCCATTGCACAAGCACAAGAAGCAGGTGTAAAAGTAATATTAGCCTCTGGCAGACCCACTCCAGCCATGTTGAGTTATGCCAAAGAACTTGGCTTACATCAAAATAACTCTTATATCTTGGCATATAACGGCGCTGTAATCTTAGATATGACCACAGAAGAGGTACTTTTTGAACAAAGTATTAGCAAAGAAGATATACATGCTTTGTATGATTTTAGTCAAGAAAACGGGGTACATATTATTACTTATTTGGATGGAAATATTATAGCTTCGTCAAAATCTCCCTATATCGATATTGAGGCTCAAATTACCGGAATGCCTCTAATCGAAGTCGAGGATTTTAAAAAGGCCGTAGACCGCGACTCTGTAAAATGTATTATTCTTGATGAACCCGAGCGATTGATTGAAGTAATGGCAAAACTCAAAGCAAAAGTAAACCACAAAAGCATAACTACGTCCAAACCTTTCTTCTTGGAAATCATGCAATTGGGTATTGACAAGGCTGCAAGTTTGGATAGATTGGCTCAAAAATTAGGTATTTTATCTGACGAAATCATAGCGGTTGGCAACGCCAGCAATGACCTAACCATGATACAATATGCTGGATTAGGAGTATGGGTCGACAACGTAGAAGATGCCCTACGTCATCATGCCGATGTGGTAGTTGCTTCTAATAATGAAGACGGCGTTGCTGAAGTAATTGAAAGATTTATTTTGGAGGAAACGTTGGTTTAAATAGGAAATATTCCAATAAATGTTCATCAAAAAGCGGTAGAAATGAGGTTTCCACCGCTTTTTGATGAACATTTATTTTAGAATGACGCTTTTCAGACGCAATCATTGCGTCTCTACAAATAGACTCCAACTGATTACTGGACAAAATTGAAGATACTAGTTCAAGACTTAGTCTTGGACTCATTTTTTCAACAGTTTTAAACTGTTTTAAACATTCATTGAAAAAGTCTCAATACCTTTTCTATTTTTGTCCAGTAATTAGAGAATCCAATTTAAAAAATCACTTAACCGCTCAATAACAAAGACTAGTTCTCATAAATTGGTTTATCTCTTAGTCTCAGCCGTTGTCCCGAACGACCTGCGAACATAGCTCTTATTTCGGCGATGATTGAAATAGCAATTTCTTCTGGTGTACTTGCTCCTATATCCAAGCCAACGGGCGTAGCGATCCTCGCTAAATCCTCTGGTGAAATTGGGCTCCCCTCCTCCTCCATTTTCGCAAACATTTTATCTGTCCGCTTTTTAGGACCTAGCATTCCAATATACTTAATTGGCGTTGCCAATAAATTTCGCATATTTCTAAAATCTGTTTCATAATCGTGAGCCATCAAAACCGCTACCGTGTAAGAATCAATTTCGACTGTTTCAGCATCTTCCTTTGCGATAACATGGTCGGCCCAATCAAACAAGCGTTTGTGAACTTTTAGAGGATTACAAACGACCGAAACTTTCCAGCCTACTTCTTTGCTAAGTTGTACCATGGGGTAAATATCATAATTGCCACCATAAATCAAAATATGAGTGGCGGGCAAAATCACCTCAACAAATAAACTTACCTCGGCACCACTGTCCAAGGTAAAATGATAAGAACTTGATTTTTCGGAAAACAATGCGCCTTCTACAGCTTTTGTGACTTCGTCATGTATTTCGCTTAAAGGAAAATCAATTGCAAATTGACCATTATCATATTTATATACACTTCCCAATGGCAATTGCTCAGGTATATCGGTTGCAGTAACCGTTACAACCACCGTCGGAACACGTTTTTCGACAATATCTGATAAAATAGCTACAGGATTATTGCCATCAGTTGGGTCCAGGGGAGTAAGTAAAACATCAATGATACCATTACAACCCAATCCTACCCCTATCTGATAAGGATCGTCGTCGGTGGTGTCATAAGTAACGATGGAAGCTTTACCTTTAGCCATTGCCAAACGAGCTCTTTTGAGCGCATCACCCTCGAGGCATCCTCCGCTTATGCCCCCAATCCATTCACCCGAATCACTCACAAGCATTCGAGCCCCCGCTCGGCGATACGATGACCCTTCTACACGTACCACAGTGGCCAAAGCGGCAGAATGAGTCTCAAAATTCATCCTTTGATAGGCTTCAATAATTGCTTTTATCTCTTTCATTATTTTCAATAATTTCTGAACTAATAGTCGGTAGTTTTTACGCTAAAGTCTTCTAACAACAATTTTATAAAATCTCAACAATTACTTCATCAGTTTTACTCCTAGTTTGCCTTTTTTTTCGACCAACATCCAAAATCCTTCCACTAACATTTTTTCACCAACAGTCTGGTGGCATATTCAAATTGAACAAAGATGAAGAATGGTGCTTTTTTCTTTAATGAATAAATTATATTTTTTCAAGACAAAAAACTCTAAAAATTGTACTATTTCAAAGCAACTTGATAAAATACAAGTTTTGCTTTGAAAGATAAAAAATGTTTTATAAAATAGAGAAATAATTCAATTTAAAATTGTCTTAAACTAATTAACATTTGGTAATTCTTTAAAATAAAATTAGAAAAATACAATCATTTTTTTCATGACTTTTATCATTCTTTATCCAAATAACTTAACGAAAATATGCAATTAACTGGTTCACATATCTTGGCTGCTCCTATTGAGAAAGTCTGGCAGATGTTGATGGATACCGACATACTTGCTAAAATTGTCCCTGGGGTTTCGAGACTTGAAAAAACAGGTGAAAACCAATTTGAGGCGATTTCCGAAATAAAATTAGGCCCTGTCAGTGGCAAATTCTCGGGAGGACTCACCTTGTCTGATATTTTGGAGCCCTCTACTTTTACCCTAAACGTGAGTCAAAACAGCAAAATAGGCAATGCCGACGCTTCTATCAAAATCAATTTGGTAGCGCTCGATGCGCAACAGACAGAAATTAGTTTTGATGGAGACGCCAAATTATCTGGTCTATTAGCTCGAACAGGTCAGCGGGTATTAAGCGGTGTTGCTAATACATTAACCAAACAATTCTTCAGCAATTTTGAGGAAGAAATTGCCTCCTAAGTTGGCAATAACCTTTGATTCTAAAACAAACACAAACCTTTAAATAAAAACTATCGAAAATGGAAATTAAGATTTCAGTAAATGTAAACGGCAAGGATTATGTCCGAGAAGTGGAACCACGCACCCTTCTTGTGCATTTCTTGCGAGATACGCTTCGATTGACAGGTACACATATTGGTTGTGACACCAGTAGTTGTGGCGCCTGTACGATACATGTAGATGGCGTCGCCGTAAAATCTTGTACGATGTTGGCGGTTCAAGCAGATGGATGTTCGATTATTACCATTGAAGGTTTGGCCCAAGGGGCAGAACTACACCCTTTGCAGGAAGGATTTAAAGAATGTCATGGCTTACAATGCGGTTTTTGTACACCGGGAATGATTATGACGGCAGCAGATTTATTGGCAAAAAACCCTAGTCCAAGCGAAACCGAAATTCGCCATGGTTTGGAAGGGAATTTTTGCCGATGCACTGGTTATCATAATATCGTAAAAGCAGTGCAATACGCCGCTGAAAAGATGGGCACTGAAGTAAGTGCATAGAAGAATCTCCGATTAATCATTTTAAACATTCATCCAGAAATCATGAGTAATAAATATATAGGTAAAGCCGTAAAACGTGTCGAAGATAAGCGTTTTATCACTGGAAAAGGCAAATATACCGATGATATGATTTTGCCAGGACAAACCTACGCATATATCATCCGAAGTCCTTATGCGCATGCTAAAGTTAACAATATCGATATTAGTCAGGCACTTGCCACTGAGGGGGTTGTGGCTGTGTTTACAGGCGATGATATTGCCAAATCTGGTATTAATGGAGTTCCTGCGGGATGGCAGGTGAATTTCAAAAATGGGGATATTATGAAAGAACCCCCACACCCCTTATTAGTTGGTACAGGAAGTACCGTAAAACACGTAGGTGATGCTGTGGCGGTAGTTATTGCAGAATCAAAAGAGATTGCCGTAGATGCAGCAGAGCTAGTTGAGATAGATTATGAAGTTTTCGAGGCTGTAGTCAATCCTGCCGACGCCGTAAAAGAGGGCGCTCCGCTGGTACATGAGTCTGCTCCAAATAACATTGCCTTTGATTGGGAAATAGGTAATCCCAAAGCAGAAGTTGATGAGGCTATCGCCAATTCTCATCATGTAACTACTTTAGAGTTTGTAAATCAGCGAATGGTGCCAAATCCTATCGAACCACGTTCGGCGATTGGGTATTATGAAGCTTCGTCAGATAGATATACCCTTTATACCAGTACACAAAACCCTCATCTGATTCGTCTGTTAATGTGTGCATTTGTACTTGGCATTCCCGAACATAAAGTTCGTGTGGTGGGGCCAGATGTAGGTGGTGGATTTGGGTCAAAAATCTTTCACTATACCGAAGAAGCCCTGGTTACATGGTGTTCAAAACAGATTGAAAGGCCTGTAAAATGGACTTCAGAACGTTCAGAGGCATTTATTACAGATGCTCACGGACGTGACCACGTAACTCACGCAGAAATGGGTTTTGACAAAGATGGCAATGTAACTGCGCTTCGCATCAAGACCTACGCCAACCTAGGTGCGTATCTTTCGACCTTTGCACCTGCTGTTCCAACCTATCTGCACGGAACTCTTTTACAAGGTTTATACACCACGCCAAAAATACATTTGGATATGACTTGCGCCTTTACGCATACCAATGCAGTGGATGCTTATCGTGGTGCAGGTCGCCCAGAGGCAACTTACCTCTTGGAGCGTCTCATGGATTTAGCCGCACACGAAATGGGCGTTGATCCTGTTGAACTACGTTTAAAAAACTTTATTCCTCCTTTTGATGGTGTAAATCAACCTGGCTATCAAACGCAAGTGGCTTTACAATATGACTCAGGTAATTACCATGAAGTACTGAGAAGAGGTGTAGCCATGCTTGGCTATGAGGAATTTAGAAAAGCACAAAGTGAAGCTGCTAAGTCGAATAAGTTGTTAGGTGTTGGTTTTTCAACCTATATCGAAGCTTGTGGTATTGCACCATCGGCGGTGGTAGGAGCTTTGGGAGCTAGGGCTGGTCTTTATGAGGTCGGACAAGTACGCGTACAACCAACAGGCAAAGTAAGTGTATATACGGGTGCGCACTCGCACGGACAGGGACACGAGACCACCTTTGCCCAAGTGGTGGCTGATAAACTAGGTATCCCTTTAGAAGACGTAGAAATCCATCATGGCGATACTGAAACGGTAGCTTTTGGTATGGGTACCTATGGCTCACGTTCGTTGGCTGTTGGGGGTAGTGCTATTGTAAAAAGTTTGGAAAAAATCATTGAAAAAGGAGCAAAAATAGCCGCTCACAAACTCGAAGCAAATGCTGATGACCTTACGTTTGCAGATGGAAAATACACGGTAAATGGAACAGATAAATCCGTTGCTTTCGGAGATATAGCGCTAACGGCGTATGTTCCTCATAATTATCCGGCAGGTTTAGAGCCAGGATTAGACTTTTCGAGTTTTTATGATCCTGCCAATTTTACCTATCCTTATGGCTGTCATATTGCTGTGGTAGAAGTGGATAAAGAAACAGGAAAAGTGAGTCTGAAACGCTTTATTGCAGTTGATGATGTCGGAAATGTTATTAATCCGATGATTGTAGATGGGCAAATTCACGGTGGTTTGGCGCAAGGTATTGGGCAGGCGCTGCTAGAAGGTGCTTTATATGACGAAAATGGTCAGTTAATCAATGGTTCCTATATGGATTATTGTATGCCTAGAGCCGACGATTTGCCGATGTTTGAGCTTGACCGTACCGAAACACCTTGTCCACACAATCCACTTGGAGTAAAGGGTGCTGGTGAAGCGGGATGTATTGGCTCAACACCAGCGGTTGTTAATGCTGTTCTGGACGCGCTCTGGAGCGGTGGTTTTGGTCATGTTAAAGACATTTTGATGCCAACAACACCAGAAAGAGTATGGCGCGCCATGAATAGTTAAAGCAATTTTATTTCATAGAAAAAAGATTTTCTAGAAAAAACCATCAAAATTTTACCAAAATGATACCTCATTCATTCGATTATAAACGAGCTTCTTCGGTAGAAGAAGCTATCGAAATATTACAGAGTGGAGGCTATGCCAAGGTTCTCGGTGGAGGACATAGCCTAGTTCCAGCCTTAAAATTACGTCTCAATGCCCCAGATACTTTGGTAGATATCACTCGTATAGCGTCATTAAAGGGTATTGCGATTGAGGATGGTACCCTCGTGATTGGTGCTGCCACTACACATCATGAAATAGCTACTTCCCCAGAGGTACAACAGACCCTTTCTTTTTTGGCAGAGGGTGCTGGTGCTATTGGAGATGTTCAAGTTCGCAATAAAGGGACTATCGGGGGCAGTATTGCTCACGCTGACCCATCGGCTGATTGGCCAGCTTTGTTGTTAGCAGCAGATGCTCAGATTGTTATCCAAGGAGTAGATGGAGGCCGTACTGTTTCAGCGCAAGATTTCTTTACAGGATTTTTCTCTACTGTGCTCGACGAGTTTGATATTATCACTCAAATCAGGATTCCGATTCCCCCAGCAGGTACCAAATCGACTTATCAAAAATTCGTTCAACCTGCTTCTCGTTTTGCGATTGTTGGATGTGCTGCCGTAAAAGAGCCTTCAGGAACTACCAGAGTAGCTTTTGCAGGGGTATCTGATTTTGCCTTTCGGGATGAAACTGTCGAAAGTGCCTCAAGCGCTGGGGCATCAGCAGAGGAGGCCGCTTCCAAAGCCGCCGAAGGAGTAAGTATTATGGCAGACCACTATGCCTCGGAAGATTATCGTAAGCATTTAGCCAAGGTTTATGCCAGAAGAGCATTAGTGGAAGTTAGTTAAACAGGCACAGAGGAGCAAAGGCACAAAGTGATAGGAATTTAGGATAGCGGAGTTTATTAATGATTATTACCGTTTCCCTAATTTCAGCAATTCATTCTGTGCCTTTGTTAATTAACCTCAACTTTAAAATTATGACAGAAGTTACGCTAGAATCCATAAGAGGTTTGTTGTTTGAAAAAGGATATATTACCGACCAATCAATTGAAATGGCGCTTTTCCTATCACTCAAACTTCAGAAACCTTTACTCATTGAAGGTCCGGCAGGAGTAGGGAAAACAGAAATTGCCAAGGTCATGACTCAGATTCTAGAAACTGAGTTGATACGTTTACAATGTTATGAAGGTTTGGACGCTTCCCAAGCGCTATATGAGTGGAATTACCAACGTCAATTATTGCATTTAAAAGCATCTGAAGAAACTGGTGTAAGTGTCGAGGAAAAAGAAAAAGGGCTTTTTGATGAAAAGTTTTTACTAAAACGACCCTTACTAAAGGCAATTCAATCATTAAAAAAATGTGTGCTTTTAATTGATGAAATCGACCGAGCTGACGAAGAATTTGAAAGCTTTTTGTTGGAGATATTATCCGATTGGCAAATTACTATTCCCGAAATTGGAACTATTAAAGCATCTTCAATTCCGCAAGTGATTGTAACGGGCAATCGTGTTCGAGAACTTTCGGAAGCCTTACGACGACGTTGCTTGTATTTGTGGATTGACTATCCTGATTTTGAAAAAGAATTACTTATTGTCAGAAATCGACTACCTAATATAGATGCAAAGCTAGCAGAACAAATCTGTCGATTTATGCAAGTGTTGCGAGCACAAAAACTCGAAAAAACGCCAGGAATTGCCGAAACCTTAGACTGGGCAACTGCCTTGGTAACTTTGCACTTCTCGGCATTAGACAAAAATATCATCGAATCTACGCTGGGAGTAATTCTAAAAGACTGGAAAGATATCCGCGCGGTGCAATTATCCCTTAGTGAATTGCTAGACAAAACAGGGGTTCAATCAAAAGTGGATACTCTCTGACAAGAAACACTTCTTTTTATTTAAGAATACCTGTTAATGGTATTTTTGAGAAAATCTTTTCATCTGCTATATAGGAACGAAAGTTTGGGAGTAAGTAAGAACTACTTTCCCTAAACGGCTAAAAGAGTGCCAAAGGTGCAACAGGCTTTAGTAGTATTGAGCTCATTTTGCACCTTCGGCCTAAAAAATTTATGCTTAAAACTTTTAAGTAATCGTACAAAATTAGATTTGAGCTATAAGCGTTAGGCAAAAGGTTGTGCTTGACTGAAAACTTAAACTTAATTTTTGAGCTTACAGCTTTCAGCTTTGCGCGTTTGACAAAACATATCTATTTGTCTCTAAAAAAAAACAACACTCTTTGCCTCGTACCTAAAATACCTAACTCAAATCCTATTTTACTCGCTGTTTTTAGCCCAAAATCTTGAGGTTAGGTCTTTTCGCTGGCTATAAATTCCCAACAAAACCAAGGATAATGCCATCATCCAAAACTCTGGTTCACTCATTCTATTCATATCTTGCGAAATATCCAAATTGGTGTTCGCATTCATCACCTCATGTTGTTTTCTTTTCAACACCGCTTTTTGAGCCTCATTCTCGAGTGCAATAAATGTATTCATTTCTGTCAGAATGTTGCTTTCAAAACTATTCTTTAAGAAATTTCTCCAAAATTGCTCTTTTAACTCAGGATGTAGAAGCAATTGCTGTTGTTGCCCCAGTAGCCATATCCCAGACTGCCAATTTTCCTTTTTAAACTGTAAAGGCTCTTGCAACAAATTAGTCTTAAAAATAAGACTAGCATTAAAATCATTCTGTAAAAAATACTTTCTACCTTCCGTTAACCAAACTTTGACCTTTTTACCAGTTACAATCGAATCTAAATTTGCGACTATTCCGTTAAATGGCTTATCAAAAACATACTTTTTTAGTATATTATGCTCGTCCAAATAAAAGTATCCTGCCTCCTCAGGAAAAGCAAAAGACCAAGCAGATAAGTGCTCTTGAGTGAAAATTTTACCGCTCGTAGAATCAGACAGCACCAAGATTATAGGATAGAAATTGGATTGATTTTGGCTCTCCTGATAGCCAATTTGCTCAATCGCCCTTTGTAGAAAAAAACCACTGCCATTTTTATTTTCGCTCAACTCATCCGTCCAATTCTTCTTATAATCTACAGTTTTAACGTATGCATCAGTAAGGCTAATTTTGGCGTTGATGAAAAGGGATGGATATTTATTTTCCAGATTTTTCAACTGAATCTTATACCTTTCTAATGAATTTAGGTTCGATACATCAATCACAAAATGGAAGTATGGTTTTCGAGAAAACTCAGGTAATTTTGCTTTTTCTTTACTCGGTATATAGGTATAAAAGTTACTGTTTTCAATAAATCCGGCCTTATCTTGAGTACCCAAATTAGCTACTTTATCTCCTATTTTTAGCTGAAAAGGCTCTTTATGAACTACCTGAAAACCAGTAGTGCGCAATTCATTGGCAACAAATGGATAAACCCTTAGTTCAATTTTATTAAAATTAGAATAGTACAAAATCCCTGGGTCTCTTGTCTTACTGGTATTTACAATATTTTGATATACCCATTTCGCGGTTTTTTTCTCAGCCAAAATCCCCATTTCTCTCCTACCTCCCATATCGAGATAATAATTAGTGATGAAAACGCCAGTTGGTAACGAAAATTCTCCATGATATTCAGTCGCTGCAATTTTCCCATTTTTCAAAGATAAATGTACCCATGATTTCCATACCTTATTGACTTCATCGTACACACTCTCCGATTTCAAGTCTTGAAGTGCAACATTTGATTTCAATGCTGCGCTGTCTAAAGAGTAGATGGGAGCGCCGAGGAAGATTTGCTCTAACTCATTTAACTTCCTATTCGACAAACTCAAATTGTCCATGACTAACCAAGAAAAGTAAGAGTCAATATAGGGTATCCATTGAAAATTGGAGGCTCGGACTCTCTTAGTCTTCCTGAAATAGGAAATGAGTTTTTTGATATTTGAATTTGAAATGTTTGGTTGCTGTTCATAACTAGGCGAGTACACATAATCAAGCGTTTGGTGTAAATCGTGTCGAATGAATTGGAAATGAATAGTAATAATTGCAGGTATCAACAAAAATGAAACTAATCCACTCATTATCAAATCATAAGGCTTGAAATACAGTTTAAGCGACATGTAATCTGAATATAACACAGAAGCATGTATGAAAAATAAAGCAATTGGTGTCAGCATTAAGACCCCAAACACAACTGTGAATAGCAATAAAAACGATAGCGGTGTATAGGGAAGAAATACCACAAAAAAGTAGGTTGTATAGCTAAACGTGCAAGACCTCATCAACCAAATAATAAGATTAATCCGCTGATTTGTGTAGCGAGGCAAACAAACGATTATTCCATTTATCAGGGCTAAAATAAAGAACCAAAAATTTGTAAAATCTCCTAACAAGCCTCCAAAAGTCATTATAGTGGCATATAGACTTAGGCCAAGAATAGGAAATATCAGCGCAAAAATCAGCTTCCATATCAGTGGAGATATTCTTTTGACCAAACCTTTATCAAAAATCAGAATGTAAAGAGCTCGTAATGCAAAATAATAGAAGCTCATCATTATAGTCACGAAGATAATCCAGAGGAATATTTCAAGATAATCGCCCAAATGAACAGGGTGATATACCGACCCAATCATGAAAAAGAAAAAATAAAAACCAATTGGAATTGCGAAGGAATATCCCAGATTTTTGAGAAAACTTACCTTAGTCACATCAGGTGTATTAACTAAAATTAATACCATTAGTGCATACATGATACTCGGCATCAAGAAGGTATAAATGTAAATGAATTTATTGCCATCAAACATCCATGCAGGCACATTTGCAGGAACAATTTCATCAGAATAGTTCGTATAAAAAATTAGACTGAGCAAATGTAGAGACAGGGTACACAGGGCATACGACAAAGAAACATTCTTTTTCAAAAAAAGCTGGAAAACAGCATAAATACTTTGTATTAGAAGCAGAGTTAGTAGAACTCCAAAAACTAGATTCCAAAATACCAAGGTTTTAGAGGACAAAAGCGAGTGAATGGTTTTCCATTCGATTAGCAAAAGATATAGTAGAACTGAAATAGGCAGGGTGCCAGTGAGTAGAACCCAATACGGTTTAAGAAGATTTTTCATTTGCTTGTTTGATTTTGAATAGGTATTGAATGAATAAATACGTAAAAATTAAAAAGAGTAGATTGGTAAATACACCGATTCCCTGATGTATTATTTCATGCGAAGGAATCCATAAATGGGGAAGTTTTCTGGAAAATACTAAAGAGAAATATATTCTCGTAAAATTGCTAAAAATGCTTAAAAAATAGGAAAGTAGGAAGGCGATAATCCAAACCAAAAAATTGGAACTATTCAATTTATTAAGCAAAATTAAATAGGATAACATACTATATGAAATTAATAGCATATTGTATCCCGAACAGGACTTTTCAATGCAAATCCCGAGCTTTGGAAAGATATATCCAAGAGAATCAACCCAATACATTTCTGTATTAGTAACTGAAGAAATCCAAATAGCAACAGGTTTGACAAGCCAGAGAAGTTGCGCAACGTTAGCATATTTGTAGAAAAACTTGGCGCAAACAAAAAGTGCCCCCAGCACAAACAAGGTAGAATATTTACTTTTCACGAACTATTTACTTTAAAAGTAGAAATTTAGTGTAGCGAAGATAGAGAAGCATTACCAAAATAAAAATAATAGTTTGTGAAATATGACAAGAGCGTAAAGTTTTTAAGCAAAACTGCTCACGCTCTTGTCAAAAATTAGCGTATTATTTCATCCAAACCTCCAAAAGACCTCCGTTTAACAATGCTTGATGTGTTATTTCAATGCCAGAAAAAGGTTTTCCATTCAATTTCATTTTATCAATCATTGGATGGCTGTCGGATTGATTGTATGTTTTTATGGTAAAAAATTTACCCGAAGCTGTTTGGATTTTAACTTCCTCAAACATTGGGCTTCCAAGCGTATAAGTAGGTTTTCCGGGACAAACTGGATAGAAGCCCATCATGCTAAAAACTAGCCAAGATGACATCTGACCACCATCTTCGTTTCCGCTCATACCACCTGGACTAGTATCATACTCCTCTCGAATAATTTTGCGTAGCCATTTTTGAGTCTTATCCGCCTGACCAGCATAAGGATACAAATAGGCAATTTGATTATTCGGCTCGTTGCCATGCCAATAATATCCTTGCTCAAAAAGGGTATCCAATTTTTGCACAAATCGCTCTTTACCACCTACTTGCGTTATAAGACCTTGAATATCCTGAGGCACATAAAAAGTATATTGAGCAGGCGAACCTTCAGTAATAAAGCTTGAACGTTGGGCAAAAGGGTCAAACTTGGTAATCCAAGAACCATCAGCATATCTTCCTCGAGCCCAACCTGTTTGAGGATCAATCACATTTTTGTAGTTTTGGGCTCGTTTTGCTAGTATTTCTGCATCAGCCTTTTTACCTAATTTTTCTGCAACTTTACCCAAAACAAAATCATCATAGGCATATTCGAGGGTGCGCGACACCTGTTCTCGCTTATGAAATGCCTGCCAAACTGAATCTTCGAGAGGAATATAATTGTACTTGAGATAGCTTTCCAATGCTCTTCGACCTTGTCCTTGCTCATAACTTTTGGCGTCAAGATTGGGTTCAAAGGCATTTTTACGCATGAAACGATACCCTTTTTCGATATCAAAACCTTTGATTCCTTTGATATATGCATCCCCAATCGCAGAGATTGCATGGTCGCCAATCATGGCCGCCGTGTAATGATTCCAACAAGGAAATATCGGGAGCCATCCGCCCTGCTCAGCCTTGACTATCAACGATTGCATCATATCTGCAGTACGTTTTGGTTCTAAAATCGTATGAAGTGGATGAACCGCACGGTAGGTATCCCAAAGATTATAGTCTTCATAATAGGTAAATCCCTTTGCGGTTTCTATTGTTTTACCCCCCGCAAATTGTGGGTATTTCCCATCCACATCCGAAAAAACTCTTGGCGTCAATTTGGCATGATAGAGCGCCGAATAAAATAAGGTTTTATCATTTTCAGAACCCTTCACTTGGACTTTACCGAGGGCATTGTTCCATTGATTTGCAGCACTTTGTCTTACCAAATCAAAATTCCAATGTGAAATTTCTAACTTCAAATTTTTTCGTGCACCTTCAATACTTGTGAACGAGGTACCAATACGAATATTTACCTCTTTTGAAGCAAATTTGACGTAAGCACCTACATTTTCGCCTACGGTTTTTCCTTGGGATATTGGCTGTTTTGGTGTTAAAACGTTTTTTAACCATGTCCCAAAATCTGTAATATCAGTATCAAATTGAATCACAAAATACCCACTAAAACCCGCTGGCTGACCCGAACCCTGATAAATTCTATGCACAGGATTGTAACCAATAATTTCCCTTTTTTCTGGAAAAACCTGAACAAACCCAACACCTTCATCAGAATTTGGCTCTATTATCAAATAATTTTCTTGTTTATTGGGGTATTTTATTTTAAAAAACCCACTACGACAAAGTGCGGTCATAGCTACACTAATGCCTGAATTTTCGAGGTCAACTTGGTATAAATCAGGGCGAACGATTTCGGTTTTTCTTGAATAACTCTCAGCTCTTTTG
The DNA here is from genome assembly GCF_049240685.1 of Flectobacillus sp. Classification (NCBI taxonomy): domain Bacteria; kingdom Pseudomonadati; phylum Bacteroidota; class Cytophagia; order Cytophagales; family Flectobacillaceae; genus Flectobacillus; species Flectobacillus sp. Next base: position 14,661 of record NZ_JBMLSD010000325.1, on the reverse strand, counting down.
TAAGGATTGATTTCTATGCCTCCAACCTGAGGCATTAAGGTCATCGAACCGTAGTCTTGAACACAACTTCCGTTCATCCAATGAGTTGCGCGAAAGCCTTGAATCTTTCCATCGTTAAAATAATAAGGCGGAATACATTTCTGTTCAGTTGCCCTCGTTTGTGGCGTCCAAGTGGTTAGTCCTTGTGGAACACCAATCATTGGCACGATTTGTCCACGCAGTTCAGAACCCGCCTCACTATGTTTTTGAGCAGATGGTGTGGTACTTGGCGCCGAACCAATCAAAGCATTTACGTAGTCAAGCGGTTTTTTCTGTGCGAAAAGGGAGGTTGATAATAATATGAGGGATAGTATTTTTTTCACAATAGAATTAAATTAGTAGAGACGTCGCATGCAACGTCTCCAAAGGGTTTAAGGGAATAATGTTTCTATTCGTAAGCCTGCTCAATTTTTGAGTAATATTTATCAAACAGTTTTTTGGCTACTTGATTAGGGTTTCCTTTTGGCGTCGCTATAAAATCTTTGTGTGAAGTCACCCAAGACCATTCCCATTGTTTGATTTCCTTTTCGAAAGCCTCATGCTGATATTTCTCTCCTTTTTGTTGGGCTGAGGTCAAAGCATTGAAGAATTTTTCCCAACGAACTTTATAAAAATCTTTCAATAAACCATTCCATTGGCGGTTTGAATACTCATGTAAAGGCGAATTAGCGTCACCCCAAAGCGTAATTAAATCTCTGGCATTCTGCTCATACAAATCCTTTTCGGCTAGAGTAAAACCGCAGGCTCTTGCTTCCTTGATCCATTTACCTAGCAAAAAGTCCTGACGAGTACCCAAGAGTTCATCCAAATCATCTATCAAAGTCAAATATTCTTTGGTATACTTTTGGAAACTTACCCAGTCATTTTTACGATAAGCAGTTACCCATTTTTTCTGTAAAGGCAAAGCATAGTTGGCCAGTACTTGTCTCGAAATATCGACTAAATCATACTGAAAACCCTCTTTTGAGCCGTTTGCCTTAATAGATTTAATCATTAAATCCCAAGCAGGTAGTAAATCTTTTGGTGCATAATTTAATTTAGTTCTAGTCCAAACTGTTGTGGAATCGAAAGTTGGTCTACCCGTCAAAATAGATTCAGCACCATCACGAATGGTTGTACCATTATAAACCGTTTTCTTCAAAATTTGCCAGACCTCACGGTTTTCTGGGGTTACTTTTCCATAACGATTTCGGATGTAACCATCCAACCATTTATCTAAATCTAAAGGCGAACTATCCCAAGCATGACGCATAGTTAGGGCATACAGCACAGGGTTTTGTTCTATTGCTTCCATTGTTAAGCCCAATCCTTGTAAATTTCCTTTGTTGGGGTCATTCAGTGCTTGGATAGGGCCGTTGGCAACGCCTTCAATCCTTCCGAAAAGATTTACATTTCCTCCAAAATTATGCAACATATTCCATACCCAAGGCTTACCGTAATAGGCTTGAGTGCGTTTCCAAACAGGCTCTATCTCAGTTGCCAAATCCAAAAGAAGCATCTTATCGTTCGGAACGGCTTCTAAGAGCGCTTTTACCTGAGGCTCTTTCCAGAATTTTCTGTCTGAATAAAATAACCAAGCCTGCATTACCCAAACTGCTTTGGGGTCGGCTTGTTGCATACCTTCATAAACCTTTGCACTGAGTTTTGACAAAAATGCTGGTTCATCCGACGGTGGTTCATTTTCGTTGAACGTATCGGCTGAGTAAAAATGGTCTGTGCCAAACATTTTGGTTTGTTTTTCCAAGAATTTTTTACCCAACTCAGCAAAAAGTGGGTCTTCTGCATCCAGAATGTAGGTATCTGCGAAACCGTTTGTCCAGTTGGTGGCTTTGAGCTTTGCCTTCGGAAAATGCTTTTTGAAAGCCTCGGGCACGTGTCCAGTAAAGGCTGGCAACACGGGTTTCATACCAAGCGCGCGTTCTCGTTGAATGATTTTTTTCTGAAGTTCGTGATGACTTTTCATCCAACTCAAAGGCAGTGGACCACCCCAACCGTCGAGGTTCCCCATCCAAAACCACGAAAAATACGCAGGGCCAGAGAAGAAGCCCTTTAAATCTTCGTCGCTAAAGCCCATTTCTTTGTAGACTTCATACCAAGTATATTCCTCACCCGTAATCGCCAGTGGCATATTTATACCATGAAGTGCCATCCAGTCAATTTCTTTCTCCCAGCGTTTCCAGTCCCACCAAGACATACTGTAGTTGAAGGTGCAATAGTTGAGGTAGTATCTGTAAAGAAATTCAGAATTCTTTTTTATGGGAGATTTGAGTGTAGGTAAAACCTTTGGTAAAGCCAAGTTTGAGCCATTCCAAGTGATTTGACAATGACAAAACTCGTTCAAATAGTAATTAAATGCCGAAGCAATACTTACCCCAGTACTTCCCTTGAGGATAATTTTACCATTTTTTGAACTGATTTCAAAAACGTCTTTTCCATTTTCTTGTGGCAAATATCCTACCTCAAAGGCATTAGCTCTGCTAGGAATGATTCTTTTGATTAGCGCTTTGGATTCACCTAAATCGATTTGAGCCGATAAACGAATCATACAAAGCAAACTTATCAACAACGTAAGAGTTACTTTTTTCATGTTTTGTTAATTCAAATTGGGTAAGTAAAACGTTATTAGTCAATCGTATATTCGTAATTCGATGGTACCAAAATCAAACGAGTTATGGTAAATTTCACTTCGGATATACTGTTTATTTAACCTTTGCTACTATTTATGGGAATAGTAGGTATAAGTGCTGAATGATAAAATAGTATTGTACAAAAGTTATATATTATCATTGAATTAGAATTGATATAGTGGAAACCTTGCAGTTACCACACTCTAAGTAATCGTGCAGAATTATATTTAAGTTTTGTGTTTTAGGGACAAGGCACAGAGTGTTAAAATGTTTTTAACGACCACGGATATGGATTTTTGCCATAGCCCATCACCAAAAGCCGATACCTGAAAGCTTAATTCACTATCTTAAACTTTATTTTGCGTACTAACTTAAGGAAAGAGAGGTTGTTAGTTAACATTAAATTAGTTATTATAACACAATCATAATCAAAAGATTATCCTCAACTTTTACTTTTGAGATACAATTAATTTAATCTTTTCTGCTATTTAATAGCAACCGCAAGGGTTGCTGCTACCCTTCAAAAAACTATAAATGGGAACTTTTTTGAACAAAACTCACCTTTCGCACAATCCAGATACACGATTCACTGCACACAATTAAGCATGAGTACTTTTGACCTATATTTTCAGGAATAATTTATTTCGATATAAAAAATACAAACCTGCTAATTGCAATAAGAGTACGCCAGTAGCAATACCAAAGTTTTGCGCTTCGATGGAGGCATTTTGTAAAAATCCATCTAAAAAATAATGCGAAGTTGACTCAAAATTGATGATATTATGTACGGCCAAATAAATAGTGATAGAGTTTGTACCAATCCAGACAAATGGCTTTACTATTGATTTATAGCCTAAGATATCTACAAACCAGTAGAAAAAAGTAAACAATATAATACTAATCCCTCCAGTAATAAGGACAAAAGAAGAAGTCCAGACGATTTTGTTGATGGGGAAAAAAACAGACCATACCTCGGCCAGCAAAACAAGTCCAAGTCCAATCAAGACTAAGGCACCTAAAAGTCGGTTAGTAGTCAATTTTAAAGGATTTTTCAACAAAAATCTTGCGGTAAAAGCGCCCATTAAAGCGTTACAAATAGCAGGAATTGTCGACAAAATCCCCTCAGGATCATATACTTTGCGGTGTAATTTTCCTGGCAAAAACAAACGGTCGAAGTAAGCAGTGACGTTGCCTTCCTTCGTAAAATTGAAAACCCCAAATTCGGGAACTGGGTAAAATCTTACCAGCAAAAAATAGCCTAGCAAAATCCCCACAAAAGCTAACACTTGGGTACGAACAGAAGTATACAATACTAAGATACCAGCTCCTAAGCATGCCAAGGCGATGCGAGCAAGTACACTGGCAATGCGTGTGTTTTCATAACCTTGCCATTTAAAAAATCCATTGACAACCACACCCAGAACAATCAAAATAACCGTCCGCTTGAGTAAATGACCCAATATTTTGGATTGAGGCTTGGGATGAGAAAGTTCGGTTAGTCTTTGAATCTGACTTTCAAAGCTCAAAGGCATAGAAAAACCCGCAATAAAAATGAACAGGGGAAAAATACAATCGTAAAACGTTAATCCATTCCAATCACTGTGATGTAATTGTGAAGACATCCAAAGGGCTGGAGGCCAATTTGAGTAGCTTGCCCAAGTATGGATAAAAGCCTCACCTCCAATAATCCAAAACATATCAAATCCACGAAGGGCATCTAAAGAATCTAGTCGTTTTTTCAACATAAATAAGCGTTCTTAATGTGCTTTATTACTTTAAGTTAAAACCAAAAAACTCGAAAAACTACTCAACTATACCCCCAATTACACACATTGCCAAAGTTTTTGGCTTTGGCAATGTGTAAGCTGAATTAGAGGGCAAAATAAGATTTAAGTTTTTTATTTTAGTGACAAGGCAACAGGCACAAGGCAAAGAGTGTTAAAACGTTTTTGGTAACGATAGATATGTTTTTGCCGAATGCCCATACCTGAAAGCCGAAAGTTCAAAAAAATAAATTCTATTTTGCACTATTACTTAATAGCCCGGATTTTGAGTGAGCAATCTATTCACTTGCAAGGCATTCGTAGGAATAGGGAATAAACGTTTACGAACATCCGTATCTGTTTTGACGCCCCATTTATCCTCAAATTTTCCAAAACGAATCATATCATTGCGGTGCCAAGTTTCCCATGTAAACTCACGAGCACGCTCCTCGTACAAAGTTTGTAAAGTCACCGAAGTCCAAGCTGGAGAAGTGGTACGTTTTGAGCGTAGTTCATTCACCAAACTCAAAGCAGTTTGCCCATTAGTAGCTGTTCCACCTCTAAGGATAGCCTCCGCTTTCATCAACAATACATCGGCATATCTGAAAATAGGCACATCATTATTTTGGTTACGAGTAGCCGAAGTAGAGTCGCAGTAGAATTTATTATTTCTATAACCCATATTCCAAGCTTTTTCATCATTTCCTAAGTCAAAACTAGCAGGATTTTTAATGATAACATTTGGCGTGATATCCACTTGATAAGAAAGTGCCGCCGAGGCATCAGCGCCAGTATAGTCTTCATCAAAACCTTTCTTTGTTGTGTTTACCATTACAGGATTTCCTCTATGGTCGAATTGTTTACCAGTAATCCATTGCTGATTTCTTAGGTCTTTCGAGTCGTTGAAATATGCGTAAAACTCAGGTAAAGTACTACAAGCCGCACTTGGCGTAAATGGAAGACTAAATTTGGCTCTCAAAGATCTCGGCAAAGAATATCGTGCATAGAACATATAACCATTTGGCGCCGAGGCATCATACGGAATCGCATAAATAAACTCTTTAATCTGTGGACCATTATTGATGAAAAACATTTTTCGGTAATCAGACTCCAAAGCAAATTTTCCTGAGCTTATGATTTTGTCACAAGCAGCGATAGCGTCATTCCAACGAGCGGTTCCAGTATAAACCTCTGCATTTAGGTACATTTTGGCTAGAATCGCATAGGCGGTAAATTTAGTTGGGCGACCATACGTTTCTTGTCCTACAGTTTCGCTCAAACTTGGGATACTTTCATTGAGTTCCTTTTCGATAAACTTAAATACCTCTGCGCGTGGGGTGGTTCTGGCGGTTGTTGTATCGCCAAATTGTGTGTTGATTGGTATATTCCCCCACAAATCCATCATCATAAAATAGCACATCGCACGCATCGTTCTCAATTCTGAAATTGAGGTCTTTTTTGCGTCAGACTCTGCGGCTTTTGATATCAAGAAAATATTTTGATTACTAATCGAAATAGTCGAAGTTAACCAGTTCCATGTTCCTTGAACGTGTGCATTGTCACGATTCCAAGTATGTTTATGGTGTTGTTCATATCTACCACCATCATACCAGTTACCGCCTCTAGCAGGTAAAATGGCCTCATCGGTACTCAGAGATTGTAGGAACCAATACTCTACGGCAAAACTCTGACGAAAACTATTGTAGGTAGGACCCGCTGCTTGAACAAATTGGGCAGTAGTTTGTGGAAACACATCAGGGGTCAACTGAGTGGTAACTGGTACATCCAAATCATGGCAGGAATAGAGCCCGATTGCACCAAAAAATAACAAAAATATATTTAAAAATCTTTTCATGGTTTTCAATATTTGAATTAAACCTAAAACTTTGATTATGAACATTTTCAAGAAAAAACTTCCTTATTTAATCTTTAAAAAGAGGCATTAACACCAATGAGGAATGTTCTTGTTTTAGGATAAAAATTATTCGCATCTACACCAGGTGCCAAACCACCTTGATTAATTTCTGGATCGATTCCTTTATACCCAGTAATCACAAAAAGGTTATTAACTGAGCCATACACTCTTACTCTTTTGAAGTTTTTACCCAAATCTTTGAAAGTATAAGCGAGGGTAGCGTTGTCTAATCTCAAATAAGAACCGTCTTCAATAAATCTTGATGAATAACGATAAGAGTTGAAATCGGCTGCCGATTCGCCAGCTACTTCTACTGGGATATTGGTAAATCGAGCGGTACTTGGTCTAAACAAATCTGCACGGGTCACATTCATGATTTTATTTCCAATCACTGAACGGAAGAATACATTCAAATCAAAATTCTTGTAGGTAAATGAGTTAGTCCAGCCTATTAACAATTTTGGTTGAGCGTTTCCTAACATACGATAATCTTTACCGATTTCTGGGCGAGTAGTCAACTCTCCATTGGCTTTATAGTATTGCGAAACTCCATTGGCATTTTTCCCTGCATATTCATAAGTATAGAATTGGCCGATAGGCATTCCCGCTACAATAACTTGTACCGTTTCGCCTGTTTGGCCACCACCGTCTGGTTGTACAATTTTAACGGAGTCTGTTTTCAATGTTGAGTTTGAAAGGCTTTCAATTTTGTTACGGTTATGAGCCAAGTTCAAGGTAGTATTCCATGAGAAATTTTGTGTTCTCACTGCAGCTACATTTACTGTTAACTCTGCACCCTTGTTGCTCATTTTACCAACGTTGGCAGTCAACGAACCATTAGGATACAAAACTGTACTTACAGGATAAGTCCAAATCAAATCAGAGGTAGTTTTGTCATATACTTCCAAGCTACCACTTACTTTTCCTTTTGCTATGGCAAAATCAACTCCAATATTGGATGTGGCTGTTTTTTCCCAGCCTAAATCTGGATTTTCGTTTTGTAATGCACCAATCGCCGATTGCTGTGTTCCGTTGTAATAGAATGTACCTACATTACCATAAATCAACTTAGTGGTATATGGGCTAAAGCCTAAGGAGTTACCTGTTACCCCGTAACTAACACGAAGCTTGAGTTCATCAAAAATCTTTTGATTTTCCATAAATGACTCATTGTCGACGCGCCAAGCCAAACCAACTGAAGGGAAATAACCCCAACGTTTGTTTGTTCCAAAAACAGAAGAACCATCACGACGAACTGAAGCTTGTAATAAATATTTGTTTTTGAAATTATAATTCAAACGAGCAAAATCAGAAATCAAACGCACCTGCTGATAGTTGTCTCCTCCATAGTTTACACGGAAAGAAGGGATAGCATACGGGTTACCCATTCCAAGATTGTTGTAACTCACTGCATCTACCGGGAAATTGGTACTTGTGGCCTGGAAACCGTCACCATTGATACTTTCTTGCCATGAATAACCCAAAACAGCATTAATTGAGTGATCTCCAAATTGTCTGTCCCAAGTCAAATAGGTTTCTAATAGGTTCTGACGATTCTCATAAGCGTTACGCGTAGCAAAACCGTTAGTTCCTACCAAGGTAATAAAAGATGGGTTGCCTGGAGGTTCAGGAGTACTACGAATGTTATTATAATATTGCGTATAATAACTGTTGTAATACGCACCATAGTTCGTTGAAAAGCTTTGGTAAGACAATTTCAAATCGTAAGTAAGACCAAACGGCAACTTTACTTGAGTGAAGAAAGTACCTACCAAACTTTTGTATTTCAATTTCTCGGTACCGTTTTCAATCAAAGAAACAGGGTTGAAATAGCTACTTTTGTTGAAGTTATCAAACCACGAACCATCAGGGTTTTTGATTGGTGAAGTTGGCAAATAGGTCAACATTTGGGCAAGAACGGTATTTCTATAAGGTACCCAATCCGCATCACTCATTGAATTTGTCACTGATAAACCAAATTTCAATTTATCATTCATCGCCTTTTGTTCAATCGACAAACGAGCAACCACACGGCTCAAGCCAGATGATTTGACAATCCCCTGTTGATTAAAATAGTTAATGCTGGCATTATAAATGGTATTTTCGGTACCTCCACCAAAAGAAAGGTTATGGTTTTGAGAAAACGCTTCGCTACGTTGTACTGCATCCTGCCAGTTGGTATTAGCGCCTTTGTCATCATCGGCCGTCAAAGATTGTCCATTGGCAGCAAGAAAGGATTTCAACTGATTGGCATCCATCATTTCATATTTGTTCGACACTTTATCGATAGCCATGTAAGCGCCATACGAAACCTGCATTTGTCCTTTATTGGCGCGTTTGGTAGTTACCATAATTACGCCGTTAGAAGCACGGTTTCCATAAATAGCAGTTGCGGCTGCATCCTTCAAAACGTCCATCGTTGCGATATCATCAGGGGCAATCAAGGAGATATCGGCACCAGGGACACCATCAATCACAAACAAAGGAGACTGCGCTCCATCGCGAAGCGTAGAAGCTCCACGCAAAATAATCGCTGCAGCACGGTTAGGGTCGCCACTACGGGTAATGTTCAAACCTGGGACTTTACCTTGAAGTAATTGTCCGACATCAGAAATCGCCCCTTTGTTAAGGTCTTCGGGCTTAATGGTAGTTACCGCAGAAACTAAGTTTTTACGTGATTGTGTACCATAACCTACCACAACTACCTCATCCAAATTTTGGTTTTCTGGCTGTAAAGAGAGCATAATTTTACTTCTTCCAGCTACGCTAACCTCTTGTTTTTTATATCCAACAAAAGAAAAAATCAACACTGCATTGTTATCTGGCACTGCAATCTTAAAATTACCAGATGCATCTGAGGTTGTTCCTCGTGAACTACCCTTTACCAACACCGATACCCCAGTCAATGGCTGACCTTTTTCGTCAGTTACTTGTCCTGATACGTTTATATCGGCGTTTACTACGTTTGGGCTTTCTTTGGGGCTCGAAGTTGTAGGGATAGCCTCCTCTTCTTTTTTACTTAGTACAATTCTATTACCCACTACCTCATAAGAAATATTGAGAGGCGTTAAAAATTCTCTAAGAATAGTCGACAAACGGTTATTTTCGAAAGAAAGATTGACCTTTCTTTCTGATTGAATCAAATTTGGGCTGTAAATAAATTTTACATCTGCAAGTCTTTCGATTTGCATTAAAGCTTTTTTAACAGTGATTGTTTCTGGTTTTAAAGAAATACTTTTGTTGAGTACCTCTTGAGAAAAAGCATCGTTTGCTAGGGTAATCCCGCAAAATACAAACGACAGCAATAGCTGGGTCAATGTGATTCGCATTGCTTCGGAGAGAATCTTTTTAAATAGTACGTTTTTTTTCATAATTTTAATTGTTTTTAACTGTAACTGGATAAAAACATCCCCTGACACCCATTGCAGTGGGTACTCGAATTGCAGTTCGAGAAGGAAATGCTACCTACGGTGTTAGCGCATCGTAGGTTTTTTTTATTTACAGCCTGAGCCGTAAAGAAAAATAACGGTACCTCGCTGCTCATATTCAGCATTTACAGCTTTACAAACGAGGTTTAATTGAGTATGAAGCGGTAAATCATTGATGTCTCCCGTAAAAACACAATGCTCAAAAGCATCGCTTTCGACCTCAAAATCAATCATGTAGCTATCTTTGAGGCGTTGCAGCACCTGCGAAAGCTGGGCATCTTCGAAAATGAGTTGGGTTGGTCGAACGGGAGGTACTACCACTACAGGCTCCTCTACCAGACTTGGTATAATTTTTTTAGAATCTTTTTCAAAAACAACTTTTTGATTGGGTGTCAAAATCACACCATTCTTTTTTATATCTCCTGTCTTAGTTCGCTCATAAACAGACACTTTACCTGTTCGAACCAAAACCTCAATAGCTTTAGAATTTTCGTATGATTTAATCGTAAAACTAGTCCCAAGCACCTCGGTAACAAGCTCTCCAGTATGTACTACAAAAGGTTTTGCTGGATTTCTTTTTATTGAAAAAAACGCTTCACCTTTGAGGTATACTGTTCTAGTTTTTTGTCCAAAATGTTCAGGATATGAAATCGTAGAATTAGGATTTAACTGAACTTCGCTCCCATCTTCAAGTGTTAATTTCTGAACTTTATTGGAATGGTTCGTAAGGTCAATTACCCCCCAATTGCTTGTGGGAATCGATTCTCGAATCAAATGTTCGGGGCTATCCTGCCAATAATACCATTTTAAGGCAAAGCCAATTACTAAGACGATACTCGCCGCCATTGCCCACAATTTCCATCGAAAAGGCTTTATACCGATTGTATGTTGGATTTTTTCCCATAATTGTTTTTCCAGTTGTTCTTGTTCGCTCACACTCAATGGCGATGCAACACTAGAAAGCATATTTTCAGACCATTGCTCCACGAAAGCAATCTCCTCGGGGCTGCACTCCCCGTTCAGATATTTTTCGAGTAATTGGTCAAATTCAAATTGATTCATATTCGTAAATTGCTAATTAAATTATCACACTAGGTGTTTCATAGTTGATAAGATATTGATTAATGAAAGGCTTTGAGATTTTCTCGCAAGTACTTGAGAGATTTGGTTATGTGGTATTCTACAGCCTTCTCAGACAGGTTTAGTTTGACTGCTATGTCCTTTACTGACTGGTTTTCGAAACGACTCATTCTGAAAACCTCACAGGTTTTTTCAGGGAGTTTCTTCATTGCTTCCTCCACGGCTTCGGAAAGCTCCGAAAAATGTACTACCTCCTCGGTTGAATGAGATTGTCTCAACTCACTAAAAATGAGATATTCTTGATATTTTCTATTCGTAATGAGGGATTTGATATAATTGGTACTTAGGTGTTTGATGGATACAACGAGATAAGCACTCAACATCCTAATATTGAGCTGATGACGACGATTCCAGAGACTCTCGAAAAGGTCGTGGACTAGTTCTTCGGCCTCTTCTCTTGTACCTATTTCGTGATAGGCAACACCAAAAAGTTTGTACCAATAACGATGATATACCTCCTCAAAGGCGTATTTATTATCCTCCATGATTAGCACAACCAACTGCTCATCCGTTAACTTTTGATATTTCATAAATTCGATTCAGGGTATATTGCTGTATAGTCAAACAACCAGACAAAATCCCTAATTGATTTTAAATATTCTTTAAAAAATACTATTTTATTTTTAATGAAGTTTAGAAAAAAAGGCTAGTTATTTACAATGAGGGTGTAATTTAATGAGGGATAAGAAAGATTTGAAGGGAATTTGTGTAAAGATAAAACACGAAAGGTATATTTAAACTATTTTAAAAAATCTTTAAAAAATACAGTTATTATTTTGGGTAAAAATTAATAAAAATCGCCATAAAGCAAGAAAGCAATTACTCAAAATTAGGTATATACTACTTGTTTTAGGCACAAAGCAAAGCTTGTAAGAATTATTTTAAAACCCACAGATATGCATTTGTCAAAAGCCTATGGCCGAACGCATATCTATTATTACTAAAATAATCTAAAACTCTTTGCCTTGTGCCTGTTGCCTTGTGCCTCTTGCCTTTTGCTAACGCCTTCAATACGAAACTTAAACTATATATTCAGCTGTTTAGCATATTTTTGAGCCTTGATGGCCAGTTCTGTTGCCAAAAAACAATGCTCTTGGGACATCGCAGTTTCTGTACGATTAATTACATCATCTACCAACAAACGACCATAAGGTAAATCCACATCGTTGCAATCAATATGAATGGTTTCTTTTTGATTAACCAAAAACAAGTGATTGGCGCCTTCCTTTCCTGCTATATCGATATTTTTACGGATTTCGATAAATCCTTCCGTACCCAAAATAGTCAAGCGACCGTCGCCCCAAGTCTTTAAACCATCAGGCGAAAACCAGTCTACACGGATATACCCTATACCTTTGTCACCGCGCATCATTACATCTCCAAAATCCTCAAAATTTGGATACTGAGGATGGTTTACATTTCCTACCTGTGAGGTGACAATTTCTGCCTTAGTAGAGCCAGTAAAAAACAAAAATTGGTCAAATTGATGGGAGGCAATATCGCATAAAATCCCACCAAATTGTTCTTTATTGAAAAACCAATTGGGACGAGAAGGGATATTGATGCGGTGTGGCCCCATTCCTATCGTTTGAATTACGCGTCCAATTGCACCAGCCTTTACCAACTCCCCTGCTTTGACGGTTGCCTTATTTTCGAGACGTTCACTAAACAGAATTGAATAAATACGTTTGGTTTCCTTTTGTACTTTCCGAACTTCAGCCAACTGCTCAAGTGTGGTGATACCAGGCTTGTCAGACATAAAATCCTTACCAGATTTCATCACACGAATACCTAGCGGAGCGCGCTCATTGGCAATGGCTGAACTCAATACCAAATGAATCGTTTTATCATTCAGAATTTCATCTTCCGAACCTGCTTGCTTGGCATTGGGGTAACGTTTGGCAAAAGCAGCCAACAAGTCGGCCTCTTTTGCATAAAAAGCCACTAATTGACCACCTCCACGAATTACAGCCTCTACCTGACCATAGATATGACCGTGGTTCATTCCAATTACGGCAAATTTGATTCTGGGTTCGGCAAAAGAAGGAAGATTATGCTGAGTGGAGGCAGCAGTACCAGCCTGATTAGCCAGAACAATTCCTGCGGCTGTACCAAAGGTATTTCTGATAAATTGTCGTCTATTATTTTGCATTTTTTGAAATAATTAGGGGAGTTTATGACCAAAGTTATTTTGATTTCTGAGCAAGTTTCAAGGCTTCGGTGGTGGTATAATATTTTGCCAACATGTTGGGCACCTCCCACACGGGCAACTTACCATCTTTCAGATACTGAATATAGCGTTGTGCCACCAAACCAAAGTGTGCTTCATGACCATCCTTGTATTTATCTGGAACGATAACATCCCAACCCTTATCAGTTTTTTGGACTCCTATTCCTGGAAATTTGAGCGCTATTTTTGCCACAGTGGCCTTTAGCTTTTGCTCGAAGTCTGCTGAATACTTTGCAGGCTCTATAGATAAAACAGGTTGATATTTTTGTTCTGCACCTTGACGAATCACTAAATTAGCCTTTGTACCACGCATAATCGAAAAATGGGTATCGCCTCCACCTTCTGGAGCTTTGTAGGCCCAAATTACGGAAGCCTTTGCGTGTACACCTTTTATGGTATAATTTATTTCTCCATTAGAATACACCTTTAATACCTCCCCTGTGATATCTTTTTTCAAATAATCGGGAAATTGTTCGAGCTGGGTGATATCCTTAAATTGTGAAAGCGACATATCGGTCGACCAACGTTTTGCGGAGGTAAGTTTGATATCTTTTTTATAGTCGATGATTTGTTCAGGAAAACATTCCCATTGAATCAAATCTACCAAATGCGTATTTACATCTACTATACCTTCTCCCTGCTGCGCCACATCCATGAACCAAGCTGGTCGTGTGAGTACACTGCCAGAAACATATTTCCAAAAATGATGAACACTTTCTTTGGTTACGGCAGGATTGTCGGGCGTACCTTTTTGAAGCTTACCAAAAATTGAAGCATCCATCGAAAACTCTCTTTGGAGCATGGTTGTAATCTCGGAGCGCTCGGTCATGATATCATACAAAAGAACCCCATTTTTCTTGGCCGCTTCAAAAGCTTCTTTCAACATATCAAAGTTTTGTGGGTCGATTACCATTGGTTTATCTGCCAGCACATTAAAACCCGCCTCAATCGCTTTTTTGATATACTCCGTTTTCTTTTTATTGTTTCCTGCCATCACCACTACATTACCTGACTTTTCTTCTACCATTTTTTCAAAAAAATTTGGTGAAGTGTAAAGTATTTCTTTCCAAGCCGTAGGATTCTGTGCACGAGAATTATAGCCATTGATACGAGCCAGGTGCATATCCAGATCTTTGCCTTGTGGAGCATATACTTTTACTTCAGGATTAACATTAGGAAACATATTTTTTTGTACCAAAGCCGCATGAAAATGCCCAGGGTCGAGCGTTATCAATTTGATTTGCTCAGTTTTTTGAGCAAAAGTTTGAGAAAATCCAGCCATCAAAAAAGCTGCAATACAATATCTTTTTTTCATTTCTAAAAATTTATATAAGTAGTAAAAAGAGTAAATTAACAGTACATCTGAGGAAAAATTCGACTACAACCTTTTGATTATAAATATCTTATAACAACCAATATACTGTTAAGCTAATTACTGGACAAAAAGAGAAAAGGTATTTAGAGTTTTTCAATGAATGTTTAAAAACAGTTTAAAACTGTTAAAAAAATGAGTCCAAGA
>NZ_JBMLSD010000324.1:0-1544 GCF_049240685.1 Flectobacillus sp. | reverse complement strand
TAGGGTCTGCTGAAAAACTATTTTTCTTTGTTTAATCGATGATTTAGATTAATTTTGAAATAGCAAGTGCAAGGAAAAATGAAAAAAAGTCGAAAAAACCGTGCATCTCGACCTGTTTATGTGAGCGAAAATCAGCTGACATTAGCAGGATTTGAGAGTCCATTTGAAAGAAAATTGAATCCCAACAATCGTTGGATCAAATTATCCAAGGCATTGCCTTGGGATGATTTAGTAAGCATCTATCGCAAACATTTCCCTGAGAAAGAAACGGGTCGTCCAGATTTGAATCCACGATTAGTTTTAGGCGCTATTGTTATCAAACACATGTGCGATTTAGATGATAGAGAAACAGTTGATCAAATCAGCGAGAACATCTACATGCAGTATTTCTTAGGGTATTCCTCCTTTAGCGATGTTGCGCCCTTTGACCCATCTTTGTTTGTAGAGTTTAGAAAACGCCTTGGTTTAGAACAGATTAACACCATCAACGAAAGGATTTTACAAGTAAAATTAAAATTAGAAAAGCAAAATAAATCAGATTCAAAAGCAGACAAAGACCAAGAACCACCCACTCATGAAGGCTCAATGATTATTGATGCAACGGCATGCCCTCAAGACATTGCTTATCCCACAGATTTAGATTTACTAAACGATGCAAGAGAGAAAACAGAAGAACTAATGGACATTGCTTTCAAGGTTTCTACCTTGCCTGAAAAGCCGAGAAACTACAGAGAGGTTGCCCGTAAAGCCTATCTTAAAACAGCACAAAAAAGGCTAAAAACAAAAAAAGAAATACGTGCAGCTATTAGAAAGCAATTAGGTTTTGTTAGAAGAAACATAGCTTCGATTGATAAGATTTTAAACCATTGTGAAAACTTTCCTTTTGATAAAAAGCAATACAAATATTTACTAGTTGTGCAACAGTTGTATAATCAACAAATGATGATGTATGCAACAAAAACCCATAGCATTGAAGATAGAATAGTTAATATTCATCAACCCCATGTTAGACCTATTGTTAGAGGCAAAACAAATGCAAGAGTTGAATTTGGTGCGAAAATTAATGTATCGATTGTAAATGGATTTTCATTTTTAGATGATCATAGTTGGGACGCATTTAATGAAGGTACACGTTTACAAGCATCTGTTGAGAAATATAAACAACGTTTTGGATGTTATCCAAAAGAAATACTGGCAGATAAAATCTATTGTACTAGTGACAATAGAAAATATTTAAAAGGCTTAGGAATTGAACTCAAAGCAAAACCATTGGGAAGACCCCGCAAAGAGGCATTGTCAAATCAAGTAAGTCCTGGTGAACGCAACCCCATTGAAGGTAAGTTTGGTCAAGCAAAAACAGCTTATGGACTCGACAGAGTTAAGGCTAGATTGTCCAACACAAGCGAATCTTGGGTAGCAACAATTATACTGGTACTAAACTTAGTCAAATTGGCTGAGTTAGTTCAGTATTGCCTAAAATTTAGTAAATGGACTTTTACTTTTTTCTTGGATATAATTGATAAATATCTTTTTGAAATAGAATA
>NZ_JBMLSD010000323.1:0-9762 GCF_049240685.1 Flectobacillus sp. | reverse complement strand
CCAATTACTGGAAAATATACTGTTGCTTGGTTGAGCATATCTTCATCATGTTTCATCCATTTGGGCACAGGAATACGGGTATAAAACATGAGGGCGTTTAGAAAAATATGAAACTGTCGACTTAGCATGATCATAAGATAATTTAATTTTCTGATTTAGGCGCAAGGGAATAGGTACAAGGCAACAGGCATAAGGGGAACAGGCACAAGGCACAGAGTGTTAAAATGTTTTTCTGTAACAATAGAAATGTTTTTGCCGAATGTCCAAAGCTTAAAGCCTAAAGCTCAAAAATTAAATTTTATTTTGCACTAATTTACTGTAGGCATTAGGAAAAAATGTAATCATAATTTCATTAGAAACACTTTTATACTTTTAGCATACTGCCTAAAGCTGACCGCCAAAAGCCTACAGCTAAACATTCGATACCCCTGCTGACTCAAAACTTGCCATTTCATTCATAAAATTTACGGCAGATTGAATAATTGGATACGCCAATGCACAGCCCGAACCCTCTCCCAAGCGTAAATCTAGTTTCAATAAGGCATTTTCCCCTAAATAATCCAACATAGCTTTATGTCCACTTTCGTCGGATTGATGACAAAAAACGGCATAGTGCGAAATATTGGGTTCTATTTGATGTGCGATCAAATAGGCAGAAGTGGCAATAAAGCCATCGACCAATACAATCATTCCTAGTTCGGCAGCTTGTAGCATAGCTCCTACCATTTGAGCAATTTCAAAACCACCAAATGCCGTCAATACTTTTAGTGGGGTATCTAACTTCCGATGCAAATCATGAGCTTTCTGCAAAAGTTGAAGTTTATTTTTCAAGCCTTGGTCATCCAAACCTGTTCCCCGGCCGACACATTCTGATAATGGTAATTTGCAAATTTTACTCATAATCAGACTTGCTGAGGAGGTATTACCAATCCCCATTTCTCCAAAACCAATGATATTACATCCATTTTCGAAAATCTTTTGAATAAGTGCCGCTCCCCTATCAATGGACTTTTGTCCTTCCTTGATACTCATGGCAGGTTCTTTCAAATAATTATTGGTACCAAAAGTATTTGGAATTTTATTATGAATAATGGGCAGATTTTTATCAAAAGTACCGTTTACGCCTGCATCTACCACCTCTAAGGTTATGTTATGTTGACGACAAAAAACATTAATTGCAGCACCACCTTGTACAAAATTCATGACCATCTGATAGGTCACTTCAGGAGGATATTTGCTGATACCCTCTTGTGCTGCACCGTGGTCACCTGCAAATACAACTAAATGAGGTTTTTGTAAGGAAGGATTTAAAGTTTGTTGAATCAGCGAAATTCGCAAAGCAAGTTTTTCTAATTGCCCCAATGCGCCTACAGGTTTGGTTTTGAAATCTATTTTATGTTGAATAGCCTCTAAAATAGATGAATCTGGCACGGGGATATGGAAAGTTTTCATAAAGGAATCAAATCTGTAAAGTAATATAATGTGCGGTGCATGTTGAGGGCTGCATCCTTGTATTCGTAGGTCTTGTCGACGGTCTCTCCTATTTCAAACTTAATTTCTTGACTAAAATAGGGTGCTTTAAAAACGAATGTATGAAATTCTCCATTTTCACCGCAAGGGTCGATATTGGGTGGAAGGTCAATGACAAAATCTTTGTCAAGAATTCTACCACAAAAGCTTTTATCTAAAAGATTACCATTTACACTCACGACAATCGTTTGAAAACCTAAAGACCAAAATTCTTCTAACAATTCCATCGAATCCCTTTTCCAAATAGGAAAAACACCCGTAATGCCTTGCTGAGCCAAACGTTCTTCTCGATGTTTGCGAAGGTCTTCCAAAAAAATATCGCCAAAAATAGAATGGGTAATTCCTTGTGCCAATAAAGGATTAAGTGTTTCTGCCATTCGTTGCTGATATTCCTCCATCGAAACAGTTTCGGGTAAGCGAAGAGTAACAAGAGGTTTACCAATATTCTGGGCTTGCTGTTGGAGTAATTCTTCACGTACTCCGTGCATAGAAATGCGTTTGAAGGAGTCATTAACCGAGGTAAGAAGCGTCTCGACACTCAAATTGGGGTCTTTAAGCGCATGATAAAGACTCAATGCCGAATCTTTACCTCCCGACCAATTCATAAGCGCTCTGTGTGTTGTCATAATCAGTTAGTTGCGAAGCAAAATCGATTTCAATCTTTAATCTGTACGGGAATACCACTTATCATCAAGGTTGCTTTTGTTGATTTTTGAGCAAGATATTGGTTGACCCATCCCTGCAAATCTACAAATTTTCGACCTATATCAGTTTCTGCATGCACGCCCATCCCTAGTTCATTGGTAATGAAAATAATGATAGCATTAAGCTTTGCTAATTCATCAATTTCCTGTTTTGCTTTGATTAGGCAAGCCTCAACATCATATTTTTCATCAATAAAAAAATTTGTTAACCAAAGTGTTACGCAATCAATCATATACACTTTTTCGGCTTCAATTACTTTACTGATATTTTTTTCTTCTTCAATCAAGGTCCAACGCTCGTCACGGTCGCCACGATGGCGCTCGATTCGTTTTTCAAAATCTCCATCCCAATGCCTTGCTGTAGCAAGGTACGTTGGGGATGGAGAAAAACTGAGCGCTAGATTTTGTCCGTAGCTACTTTTTCCACTTCTGGCACCGCCAGTAATCATCCAAATCATGGTATTATATTTATAGCTGTTGGCTTGGGGCTTTCAGCATTTGGAATTTCATTTTTTTAGGTAGAGACATTTTGACACTCTAAACTCAACACTTCTATTTATACCAATACTGATTCGTAAATATTTACAGCTTTGTGTTTTAAATGTGCTGGAATTTCAAAAATTTCTGGATGAAATAATGCCGCCAATACCTCTATCCCATTGACCAAAGTGGAGGCACTTGGTTGAGTAAACATATCAAAATCAGCCAAATACACTTGTTTATTCTGAACAGCTTGAAGCTCTTCCCAACCCTGTTGTTTTTCAAGCAGGAACAACTCCTCTCTAGCGCGTTCGGTTTCGAATCCACAAGGCGCAATTACCAAAACCTCTGGATTATAACGCTTTATTTTATCGAAATCAGTGACAATGCTGTAGCCCGCAGGGTTGCTGAGCATATCTATTCCTCCCGCAAAAGCAATCTGGTAAGGTATCCAGTGCCCACAATTATATACGGGCTGAATCCATTCTAACAGACTCACTCTTCTAACAGGCGCCTTGTGTTTTCGTAGGGTGTCAATCACAGCATCTATTCTAGCGTTGAGTTTGGATAAATACTCGTAGGCTGCCTCTTCTTTGCCCAAAGCTGTTGCAATCTGAATAGCACAATCAAAGACATTCTTGAGATTTTTGGGTGTGAGCGCCACCAATTCTGGCACCTTTGGCAATTGAGCTACCGCACTTGCCGTACACACGGTATCTATCTGACAAACCTCACAAACGTCCTGTGTAAAAACTACATCAGGAGCGGCTTTTTCCAATCGCTCTTGCTCTACATAATACAAGCTTTTTCCTTGTGCTTTGTAGGAAGAAAAGATTTTATCAATCTCATCGCTCGTGTAGTTGTTATCCTCCAACACGCAACGCACCACGATAGGCTTTTCGCTTCGAGATTGGGTACTACACTCAAAAGTCACACCATACAAATGACTTTGTAGATTCATATCATAAATCATTTGGGTGGCAGCTGGTAAAAAAGAACAGGCTCTCATATTAAATAAATGGCTTTGGGGTTTTGGCTATCAGCTTTCAGCAATTATTTCTGTGGTTTTCAAAGAAATACTATTAGACTCTTAGCCTAGGGCATATCGCTTAATACCTAATGATTATTAAAAATTTTTATTCGAAAACTACTATTCATTATTAAAAAAAGGTGAGAACTATGCTATTTTGATCCGAATATATTAATCAATAGGTTATAGGTTTGATTGAGAAATTAAAGCACGTTACTTTGAAAAATTAACCAGATTTTTCAGAACTAAATACTAAGCTTGTTCAAAGGCAATATTGGGTAATTTTATTTTTGCAAATTCAATAGCGCCAAACATCACGGCACCGTAACCCAAGGTTCCTGCTAGGAAATTGAGCATATACGGATACCCTTGGATATAGCATTGGATTAGTCCGTTCAAATCTCTTGAAAGTGGCCCACCAGTACGAATATCCATGCCTCCGCCAAACCACACACCAAAGTCAACCAACAACCAAAAGCCCACCGATGCCGCCACACCACTCAAAAGGAAATTTTGAATATTTACTTTTTTCATCAAAACTTTTCCTAATAATACAATTCCTGCAAAAATGGCATAATTGTACATCCAGCCACTGTACATAATACCGTATTTGCCACCGTAAATCATCCCATTGATGATAAGGTCAGAAAATAAAAGTGTCAATAATGGAAAAGCGTAGGCTTTCCAGCGTTGAGAAAAATACGTACCTCCAAATAAGCCCATTGCACCGATTGGCGTAAAATTGCTCAAAGGATTGAGGCACGAGGCATTAATCAGGCGTGCTGTTCCTACCAAAATCACAATTGATAGTAGCAGACTTACACGTGGATTTAGTTGTGTTTTTGTCATGTTTGTAATCGTTTTTACTGTTAGCAAGGCAGAAAAACAGTGCTTTCTACCTTGCCTTGCCTTTTAGTGAATACTAAATACTGCTCCAGCCATGAAATTACGACGGCGAGTATTGTAGCCAGGTACGTCCGAAAACTCCTTGTCTGTAAGGTTTTTCAAATCAAAAAATAATTTAATCGTCGTGTTGATTTGATACTCTGTATAAAAATCTAATGTTGTGTAATTTCCTAGAATAACTTTAGCATCGTCGTAAGGACCACTGCTAGCCTTGCTTACTGAACGAAGTGCCAACTGTGCCGACCAATTTTTCAAAATCTGGTAAGCCACATTTACATTAACCGAATGTTTTGGACGACGGAAAAGATTAGCGTAAGTCGTATCTTTTCCTGCCACTTGTGTAGTAACTTCACCATCTACAAAAGTATAATTGGCCTTGATTTGTGCTTTACCAATACCTAATTGAGCATCAACTTCGAAACCATGATCTTTTTGCTGACTCAAATTTACATAGCGTCCCCACGGGTCTTGGTTGATACTGATGTACGCAATCACATCCTTGATATTGCGATTGAAGTACACCCCACGAATATATGATTGGTGATTTTTACTGAAATACTGAGCACCAATTTCGCCAGTTTTGCCTACCTCTGGCTTCAATGCTTCGTTACCGTAAGGAGAAAATAACTGGTATAATGAAGGTGCTTTGTAGCTAGAAGAATAAGTAGCTAATACTTTTAATCTATCGCCAATCCAATAAAACGGATTTAGGTTATACGTAAAATTATTACCATAAATAGAGTGATTGTTGTAGCGTCCACCAAGCTCTAAACCAAAGCCATTAAAGTCTTGTAAATTCAAAGAAGTGTAGCCGCTAAACAAACTGGTATTGGCAGTAGACGCTTTTATCGCTGGGCTCTCATAAGGGCCGTAGCTACTGATAGACAAATAGGTTTGGTCAGTATTTTGCCAACGATTTTCAACTCCTAATACCCATTTGATTTTATCAGAAAATGTATGAGCATAATAAGCCTCCGCAAATCTTGCTACACCACGATAATAGCCATAAGAATAGTTAGCAAAAGCGCCAGCCTCTACATGTGCCGAATCGTCGACATAGACCCTTTGACCGTTAGTTTGCTGAAAATTGACAGTTAGTTTGCCATTTTTCAATTGATATGCCCCACCAACAGACCAAAGCAAGTTTTTATTTTCAAAAGTATAGTCTTTTTCATCTTTGAAAGCCCCTGCATCCAAGTCTGTCTTGTAATAATTACTCATCAAATCAGCTCTTAAGGTTAAGTTTTCACCCACTTGTTGACCCAATTTTACCTGAAAATTATTTTGCTTGAATCCGTCATTGTCAAAAGCAGTTTTGGCAGTCTCAGGCTGTTTAGCCGCAGAAATACCGTTTGATTTTGTGCCATTCCATGACAAACCATAGGTCGTTTTTTTGTACTGACCACCTGCATTTACACTTGCGCGGTAGGTATCATAGCTACCACCAGCCAAACTTCCGCTGAGACCTAATTTTTTACCACTATTTTTTAAAGTAATGATATTAATGACGCCTGCAACAGCATCAGAACCATATAAACTTGACTGACCACCTTTCAAAATCTCGATACGCTCGATTTGGTCGATTGCAATCAAGTTGATGTCAAACGACGTAGACGCACCAGAGGGGTCATATACAGGCAAACCATCGACCAAAATCAAGGTATAGCCAGCGCCAGCGCCACGCAAATACAAATCTTGGTTTGTGCCAAGTGTATTTTGAGAACCAATAACCGTAAGTCCAACTTGCTGGTTTAGCAACTCGCCTACAGTTTTACCTTTACTACGTTGAATCGTAGCCGCATCAATTACTGTTACTACTTTTCCTGACTGCGACTGCTTTTGAGGATATTTGTTGGTACTAACAATCACCTCATCAAGCACCTGAGTCTTTTCTGAATTTTGGGCAATACTTTCTACACTTGCACATAAGGCAAGCAATACCACTGATGGAAATAACTTTGAAGAATAAAACATTTAGAATTTGAACTTCCATTTTTTTATTCACCCATTTCAAAACATTCATTCCAATACCGCAAAATGCAGCACAGAGAACTGTTCAAAAATGTTGATAATGGTCAATAAAAAAAGCGAAAATACTTTGCGAACGCTCGATTTTTGCTCATCCTCCGTAAGCGCCTATCAAGAATAATCTATGGCAGGTCTCCTGACTTCACTCGTCAAACTCGAACCTTCCCGAAATAAATTCAGTGGTTATGAGGATTGAGTTGACACGATTGAGTGTTACAGTTGCGGGGACAGTTCAGGTATCACACCTGATTCCCTATTAAGCTTTGAGGTTTTTGCTGGGAAAAACTAAAGCACCATAAACTGTTGGCAAAGTTATGGAAAAAATTAGGACAAAAAAAATAGCGTATCAACTAAATCGATACGCTATTCCGAACTACACCAAATATTATTATGATAACCACAATGGTGGCTCTCGAAAGTCTTGTTTCATTTAAAAGCACTTTGATGTTACAAATTTGAGTATTTATTATTAATAATAAAATAAGTAAAATTACTTAATTGTTAGCAAGATTTATAGATTTAAAATAAGTGCATCTTTAATTTACTCAAAAAAATCGAGAATGTAACAAACTTTTATTTTTTGGTCCTTCATGCAAATGGGTATAATCATTTCAAACAAATCTGTTAACTTCAAAGCCAATCTCAATATTTTACCTTAATTCTATAGTCAACCATTTTTTACTCCCTGAAATTTTAAAAAAATGACCCATTTTCTAAAAAACTCAAAAATCTTAACACTCTTATTTGGTAGTTTGGCATTTGGCACACAAGCCCAAACTGTTGAAAAAGTAAACGACCCCGTAGAATGGATAAATCCCTTGATGGGGACAGCCTCAAAACCTAGTCTTTCTACTGGAAATACCTATCCTGCTATCGCTTTGCCTTGGGGGATGAATTTCTGGATGCCACAAACTGGCAAAATGGGCGATGGTTGGGCTTATACCTACGATGCCGACAAAATTAGAGGCTTCAAACAAACTCACCAACCTAGTCCCTGGATCAACGATTATGGTCAGTTTGCGATTATGCCAATCACGGGAAAAATTCGCTTTCAGGAAGACCAACGTGCAAGCTGGTTTTCGCACAAAGCCGAAATTGCCAAGCCTTATTACTACAGTGTGTATTTGGCCGATCATGATGTGACCACCGAAATAACACCTACCGAGCGCGCGGCGGTCATGCGTTTTACTTTTCCCAAAACTGACAGTGCTTTCGTAGTAATTGATGCTTTGGACAAAGGTTCTTTTGTAAAAATTATTCCTGAAAAAAATCAGATTATTGGTTACTCGACCAAAAATAGTGGCGGAGTTCCAGAAAACTTCAAGAACTATTTTATCATCCAATTTGATAAGCCTATTACTTACAAATCTGTTTGGAAAGCAAAGGAATTACTTGCGAACGAATTGTCTGTTACAGATAACCACGTAGGTGCTGTTGTTGGCTTCAAAATTTCAAAGCGTGGTGAGCAAGTAACTGCTAAAATTGCTTCTTCTTTTATCAGTTTTGAACAAGCTGAAATAAACCTAAAAGAAGTAGGAAGCCAATCTTTCGAAGAGATTAAAAATCTAGGAAAAGGCATTTGGAATACAGCTCTTTCAAGAATTGCCGTAGAAGGAGGTAGTGTAGACCAAACTCGCACTTTTTACTCGTGTTTGTATCGTACGATGCTTTTTCCAAGAAAATTCTATGAACTAGATGCCAAAGGGAAAGTAGTTCACTATAGCCCATATAATGGTCAAGTATTGCCTGGTTATATGTTTACTGATAATGGATTTTGGGATACCTTCCGCGCCGTGTTTCCATTCTTTAACCTAATGCATCGTAATTTGAACTCACAGATTATGGAAGGATTGGTAAATGCCTACAAGGAAAGTGGATTCCTTCCAGAATGGGCAAGTCCCGGACACCGCGATTGTATGATTGGCTCAAACTCAGCATCGTTGATCGCTGATGCTTATATCAAAGGCATAAGAGGTTTTGATGTCGAAACACTCTATCAAGCCATGTTGAAAAACAGTGAAAATGAAGGGCCATTGTCATCGGTAGGTCGTAAAGGTGTAAAATACTACAATGATTTAGGATATGTGCCTTATGACGTAAAAATCAACGAAAATGCTGCTCGTACACTCGAATATGCGTATGATGATTTTTGTATTTATCAATTAGGAAAAGCATTAAACAAGCCTGCTTCGGAATTAGAACGATTTGCTAAACGTTCACAAAATTACAAGAACCTTTATGACCCAAGTCACAAATTGATGCGTGGCAAAAATGCTGACGGCACTTTCCAATCCCCATTTAACCCTTTCAAATGGGGCGATGCCTTCACAGAAGGGAACTCTTGGCATTATACTTGGAGTGTATTCCATGATATCAATGGATTATCAAATTTGATGGGTGGTAAAAAGGAATTTGCTAATATGTTGGATTCTGTTTTTGTAGTTCCACCCGTTTTTGATGACTCATATTATGGTTTTGTGATTCATGAAATTCGTGAAATGCAAATTATGAATATGGGTAATTATGCACATGGCAATCAGCCTATTCAGCACATGCCTTATTTGTACAATTACGCAGGACAGCCATGGAAATCGCAATATTGGGTGCGTGAAGTAATGAACAAACTCTATCAGCCAACGCCAGATGGTTATTGTGGTGACGAAGACAACGGTCAGACTTCAGCTTGGTATGTTTTCTCAGCGATGGGCTTCTACCCTGTTTGTCCAGGTACAGACCAATACGTATTGGGTGCTCCATTATTCAAAAAAGTAACCTTATCACTTGAAAATGGCAAACAGGTTGTCATCAAAGCGCCAAATAACAGTGCTGATAACAAGTATATCGGAAATCTAAAATGGAATGGTAAAGACTATTCTAAAAACTGGTTAAGTCACAACGATTTGCAAAAAGGAGCCACATTAGATTTCTTGATGCAGTCAAGCCCAGCGACAAACAGAGGTGTATTGGAAACAGACATTCCTTATTCATTTGTGAAGTAATTGATTCTTATCTTCTTTTAATTTTAAGATAAGGTAAAGCCCTAGATAAAAATGAATTCATTTTTATCTAGGGCTTTTTAAAATA
>NZ_JBMLSD010000322.1:0-1237 GCF_049240685.1 Flectobacillus sp. | reverse complement strand
TAATAGATGGCCAATTCCTGATGAGTTTCATCAAGAAGTCGTAAATAAGTGTGACGATGGCTAATAGTTTGAGGGTATTTTCGAAGAACCATAACCTAGGAGATTCAATAGCTAGCTCAGTTTTGGCGAATCTAAACGCCTGTTCGATATTCCATCGGTGCATGTAGCTATGACATATTTCCCAAGCTTCCTTAGCTGATTCTACAGGCAATGAGGTTAATAAATAGAGTGGTGACTGATAGTTTTTGGTATCTCTCACTATTACTAACGACAAGTTAATGTCTTCAAAACTAGGGTGTTGTACTTGAGTCCAAGCAATAGAAATGCTCTTGAGAATCTTTCTCTGAGAATCGAGCACAATCTTTTTACTTCTAGCTTTAAAAGAGCGAGCTAGAAGATGGGTTTGCTTTTTACCTTTAGTTGAGTGTATAAGTAAATGATTCTTCTTCCATCGGACTAGGAAATCTTGTTCGAAGTTCGTAAACCACTCGATGGTCCACTCATTAGCGTAACCACGGTCAAGCACATGTAGGATGCCTTTTCCTACTTGTGCTTGTAGTTTTTCTAGCATCCGAAACATAATGTTTCGACCATATTCCTTGTATTTACCTCTGGTAGTCCACCAACTCATCTGACATACACTTACAGACTCACCCAAAGCTGAGAGCAACGTACTTGTCCAATGATAACCAGGAACACAAATACGTTTATTAGGAGGAGAATAGTATCCTTTTTTTATCCGTGTTAGTCGTTTTGCCTTTGAGCTTTCTACACTACAAAGCCCTTCCAAAAACCAAGATTCAGCCTTTTCTAGCCGACTATCATCCCAAAGCATTAGCGGACGTTTTCCCTGTTTTACTAACGATTCAAGCCTTTTTCGAGTTTGACTAAAGAGAAAATTATCAATGATAGTAGATGTCCATTTTTTGGAACGTAACAGATTACTGATGCGCTTTGTCCCAGCGGGAGCATGTGCAAAGCCACAAATGTATCCACCTAACTCACTAAGCAATAAGCCCATAGAGTTGTGTCGATGCAATAAAATGGCAACTATTAAATCGTAAAAAGTACGAACTAAACGCTTATCCAGAACAGAATCTAACGATAACTGGACGTCAGCAAGATAAAGGTCAAGTTTATGAAGAAGTAAATGAGAGAGTCTTGACTTACTCGATTTTATGTCATTATTTTGTAGAAATGCTTTATGCATAGAAACCTCCTGTTTGTTTGTGTTTGT
>NZ_JBMLSD010000321.1:0-2188 GCF_049240685.1 Flectobacillus sp. | reverse complement strand
TTTCTTTTGCAAGTAACCTACTTTCCATTATAACTCCTTTGTATTCAGCTACACAGGTATCACACAACCCAAATTGCGTACTATCAATCTGCTTTATTTCCTGCGTAACAGCCTCTATCTGCTTGATTTTGGCATGAGTAAAAATGATGGAGTCTTGATTGACCAAAGGAGTATCTGATCCTGTAGCTGTTGCTTCTGTGCAAGCATATAGCATTAAGCCCGACAAGCAAACAAATAGCGCTAACAATAGCTTAAATGTATTTTTCATTTTCGTGTATTGCTTTTAAGTTTTTGATTCGATTTAGCCATCCTTTCAGGAACTTCTTTTGAGTTCCTTTACCTATCGCTTTGTAGTAATTGTACCTATATTGGTAGATTTTCCCGTATAACTTCTTCGCATCTGCCTGATTAATAAGCCGTATGGTATTAGCGCCTATCTTCCCATCTTGTTTAGCTCCTACAAATCCCTGTATTGCCTTTACATGCTTATTGCCTCGTCCTGTACCACTATTGATAAAAAGGTCAATGATAATTTCAGCAATGGCTTGATTCTCTATCAAATGCCCTTTGTACTGTTTCCAGTACATTTCGTCATATATGACTTTTGCATCAAGTTGAGTCGTTAAGGCAAGGTCTTTTGGTGTAAGCTTGGCATCCTTGTTTTTATCACAGTCCTTCGCTATGCTTTGCTTACATGCGATTAAGAAGGTTTTCCAAGCTACCCCAAATTTAGTAGCGCCTCCGAAATCGTACTGGGTAATAGTGAATATGCGACCTTCAGCATTGAGCAAATGTGGAAAAAACTTGTCTAATGAGCCTCCAAGGACGTTACAACTGCAAATACAAATTAGTAGTAGAATAATAAACCGTTTCATAAATAAGTGGGGCTAAGTACCCCACTTAAGCAAAGTAAGGTAGAATTATTATACGATGAAATTGTGCAGGGAGGGCAACCGAATTGCTCACCTCCCTCTATGGGTTAGTTTATGCCTTGTTTTTTGAGACTAAAGCCGCAATATGTTGATTGCGCTTAGGTACACAAATAAAGTAATGACGGAAATTCATTTTGTTGGTTTGCGTTTCTGTATCAGCCTGTGCAGGGCTAAAATACATCTTCGTCTTACCTGTTTTCTTCGCAATCTTATTCGCAACAAAAACGAATGAGCCTTGATATTGTCCCGCTGAAGGAACTGCACCATAAGCCAATTTGGTTAAGGCTGTTGCATTGTAATAAGGATTGTCCTTAAAACGATAAATCAAGAAACCGCAAATACGAGGCGCTGGCTTACCTTCTTGGTAGTTAACCAATTGGTCTCCAAAGTTTTTACGATCCAAAAGCAAATCATTAAAGTGATCATCGCAAAGCACCAAAATACGGTCTCCATCAACTTTTGGCGTTGCTTTATCACAACGATCTTTCAAGTTAACTAACGATTCGTAGGTACAACGCAAACGTTCTCCAGATGCTTCTGTTCCAAGACCCAATGTTAATACTACTGGTGTAGCAGCAGTATTGGCAGCAGGAGCCATAGCGTGTGCAGCCTTGATATGCTTAGTAGTTCTAATTTTCTCGGTATGAGATGCCGTAACTACATCAATCTGCTGGTACGATGAGCCATCAATCTGGTCGTCCGAAAGCGTCGTTGCTTTCGTTTGGAACTTATCCAACTGAATCTCCACATCACTGTCTGTATAATCCTGCAATGCGATTGGATAGGTAGTATTGTTAATTAAAACATCTGGTTCAAAATCCGTAGTTGGAATATGGATTTTGTTCTTTTCTGATGCCGACCCGCTACTCATCTCAATAATGGAAGTATCCAGCTCTGGCACAGCATCTAACCAAGGTGCTTGAGTAGATTCATTGATATTACGCTCTACTCGGTTTTCCCATTGTTCTACGTAAATAGACATAATTTGTATTGTTAAAAAATGAAAGCCTTACTTAATTATTCAATCAACTGTTACTTAAAAGCCTATTTTTTTACCCAAAGAGCCTTATACTCATCTGGATGATTCGCTTTAAAGTCAGCCTTTTCTTGTGCTGATAGCTTCTCAAACTCGTCTGGATTAGAAGGCAATTTCCCTTGTCCTTCTTCATGTGGTGGAACTCCATCAGCATTCAAGTTTTTCTTTGCTGGGATTTTGGCTAATGCAGCAGTAGCTAAACTCAAATTTGACTCTGCCA
>NZ_JBMLSD010000320.1:0-1860 GCF_049240685.1 Flectobacillus sp. | reverse complement strand
CAAATATGCTATAGTAAAAAGTTTCTTTGTTCCTAAAAATAAGATAATTATCTGTAGACGATACATGTGAGGTCTCTACGACAAGGATAAGAATCCTTGGAAAAAAAGGGTGCTGGATAGGAATCCAGCACCAGCGAAGGAATCCATCGTAGAGACGTAGCAGTGCTACGTCTAACAATCAGGTTTCTATTTAGGTAATTATCTGTAGACGATACATGTGAGGTCTCTACGACAAGGATAGGAATCCTTGGAAAAAATGGGTGCTGGATAGGAATCCAGCACCAGCGAATGAATCCATCGTAGAGACGTAGCACTGCTACGTCTAACAATCAGGTTTCTATTAAGGTAATCATCTGTAGACGATACATGTGAGGTCTCTACGACAAGGATAGGAATCCTTGGAAAAAATGGGTGCTGGATAGGAATCCAGCACCAGCGAAGGAATCCAGCACCAGCGAAGGCAAAAACGATGGTCAAATGCCTGTAGCCTACTGCATATAGCTGACAGCCCAAAAGCATTTTACTTACAAACCATTCACCGAATATAAAGGCATATTAGTCATCCAGTCTTGCACTCGGCGGTTATTCATCGAAAATCGGAGATTTTGTTTTGTTTGGAATTTGTCAACAAAGACTTTCAGACTTTTTGATTTAAGATTTTCTTCGGCTTTTACTTCTATAGGTATAAACATTTGCTCTTTTTGAATCATAAAATCAATTTCAGCCGTAGCGTTTTGAGCAGACCAATAATAAATTTCATGTTTGATTTTTAATTGCTGAGCGACAAACTGTTCGGTTAGAGCACCTTTAAATTCTGTCAGAATACTATTTTTCTCTAACAATATTTTGGGTGAAATACCTGCCATGGCATTGAGTAAGCCTACATCCAGACAAAACAATTTGAAAATATCAATGTCAGAATATGCACTTAGTGGGATATTGGGCTTTTCAACAATATTCACTTTCAAGACTAAGCCAGCATCCGTAAGCCATCTGATTGCAGTTTCAAAGTCCTTTGCTCTCGAACCTTTCTTGATTTGACCATAAATAAATTTCCGATTTTCTTTGGCTAATTGACTAATCAAATGGCTCCAAACCAACCGAATTCTTGGTACTGTTCCGATTGGGGCGTACTTAGCAAAGTCGTTTTCATAGCCTAACAAAATTTTGCTTTGGATTTCTCGTACTTGATACAAATCTTGAAACTGGATATAATTAGAAACCGCTTCGGGCATTCCACCTATGAAATAATAGCGTCTAAGCAAATCGACTAATTTATCATGAAAAGTATCTACAATGGCCCAATTTTCAGCTTCAAGTTGAGCCAAGAGCAATTGTTGCCCCGTATTCTCTAAAAACTCAACAAAGCTCATGGGATACATTTGTAAAAAATCTACCTTTCCAACAGGGAAAGACGTACTTTTTTGTAGAGAAACGCCCAAAAGCGAACCCGCAGCAATGATAAAATATTCTGGTGCTTGTTCGTAAAAGTATTTTAAAGCAGTAAGTCCTTTTTCTGCTTCTTGAATTTCATCAAAAATGAGTAAACATTTGTCTGCTTGAATTTTATAACCTACTTCAATTTCAATGGTAGTAATGATGCGTTGTATATCAAAATCTACTAAAAATAAGTTCTTTAGTCTTTCGCTACTTTCAAAGTTTAGATAAACAGTTTTTTCAAATTCCTGTTTTCCAAAGTCTTTCATCAACCAAGTTTTACCTACTTGTCTTGCTCCTTGTAAAATAAGGGGTTTTCTATTGGCTGAATTTTTCCAGTAAATTAGATCTTTATAAAGGCTTCTTATCATTTTTTCAATTGATTATTTGTGTAAAAATACATTTTTATCAATGAAAAAGTGT
>NZ_JBMLSD010000319.1:34507-37573 GCF_049240685.1 Flectobacillus sp. | reverse complement strand
TCTTTTGGCAACGTTGCCGGTAACGATTGCGTAAAAAAATCAAAAACAATATTTGTGTGCACCGAACTTATGTCTCAATTTCGAACCGTAAACCTATTTATAATTACAAAAAAACTTGTAATTCTTCCATAGCATTTTCTATTTCTCCGAAAAAAATAGAGGTACAAATTAGGTTAATCTTTGTTCCTCAACATTCTACTTAATCAGATGATTATGTATGGGTTATTTATAACCTGCTTAAAGAATAAAATATCATTTCCAGCTAGTTGAGATGGAATTATGTATTTAATATTTTCCTAAAAAATGAAAAAAAGTATCATTTCTATGTTTCTGTTTTTTTTGAGTTTATCAGTAGTGATAGCTCAAAAAACAACAACTTATCCGACCAAATTTACGGTTGCTTTAGATGGTTCGGGCGACTTTAAAAGTATCCAAGAGGCAATTATGGCTTTTCGGGACCATTCCCAGCAAAGGGTAACACTATTTATCAAAAATGGTACTTATCACGAAAAGGTAACTATCCCAGCAAATAAACCCAATTTGCATCTGATAGGCGAAAGTCGTGAGGGCGTAGTGATTACAAATGGTGATTATTCGGGCAAAACCTATCTCAACGGGCAAAAGGATGCCGTGGGCAAAACGCAGTTTAGCACCTATAATTCGTACACGCTTTTGGTGGATGCGCCTGATATTGTACTCGAAAATCTGACCATTGTTAATAGTGCAGGTCGTGTGGGACAAGCAGTGGCTTTGCATGTGGAAGGAGATAGATTTGTTTGTAAAAATTGTACTCTTTTGGGAAATCAAGATACGCTTTATGCTGCCAGAGAGGGCACTCGTCAATTTTATGTTAATTGTCAAATTGAAGGGACTACGGATTATCTGTTCGGGAAAGCGATTGTTGTTTTTCAATCATGTACGCTAAAAAGTCTATCCGATTCTTATATCACTGCGGCAGCAACGCCTGATTATCAGCCCTTTGGCTTTGTCTTTTTTGATTGTAAACTCACTGCTGACTCTACAGCGAAAAAAGTATTTTTGGGTCGTCCGTGGCGTCCAGCTTGTAAAACAGTTTTCATTCGTACCGAAATGGGTAGTCATATTTTGCCTATTGGTTGGAATAATTGGGGTAATCCAGCAAATGAAAAAACAGTACTTTATGCCGAATATCAATCTACAGGCGAGGGCGCAAATCCTAGTAAAAGAGTCGCTTGGAGTCGTCAGTTAAGTAAGAAAGAACTACGAAATTATACCTTAGAAAATATTTTTGGTACAAAAGAACAAATCAAAAATTGGTGGAACTGAGGAGAGTGATGAGTTTGGAGTGGTGAATGCGGAGTGTTTAATCGAATATATTCAAAATCATACTCTGTTAAATAAAGATAATCACTTATTCATGACACTTAAGACTTTACATTTTTCTCATAATTAAATACTTATGAAATCATTTGGTAAGTTTTTAGCCCTTTCTTTAATAGGGTTTTCATTAAGTACACAGGCACAAAATATATCGACAGTCTCTAAAGTTTGGGTGTCTGATTTAGGAAATGGACAATACAAAAACCCTGTGATTGATGCCGATTATTCGGACCCTGATGCTTGTCGTGTGGGTAGTGATTTTTATATGATTGCTTCCAGTTTTGATGCGGTACCGGGCTTGCCTATTTTGCATTCAAAGGACTTGGTCAATTGGTCTATCATTGGTCATGCGCTGAAGCGTCAGCCTCCTTTCGAACATTTTTCAAAAACTCAACATGGCAATGGCGTTTGGGCTCCTGCGATTCGCTATCATGCTGGTGAATTTTGGATTTATTATCCTGACCCAGATTTTGGGATTTATTTGACCAAAGCTAAAAACCCTACTGGTCCTTGGTCTGAGCCTATTTTGGTAGAAGAAGGCAAAGGTCTCATAGACCCTTGTCCGTTTTGGGATACTGACGGACAGGTATATTTGGTTCATGGTTGGGCAGGTAGTCGTGCAGGAATTAAAAGTGTGCTGACTATCAAGAAAATGAACGCTGAAGGTACTAAAGTTACCGATGAAGGAAAAATAGTATTTGACGGTCATGAAACCGACCCGACAGTGGAAGGTCCTAAGTTTTATAAGCGAAATGGGTACTACTATATATTTGCTCCTGCTGGTGGTGTTTCTACGGGTTGGCAATTGGTGCTTCGTTCCAAAAATGTATATGGTCCATACGAAAGAAAGGTGGTCATGAATCAAGGGAATAGCCCTGTCAATGGTCCTCATCAAGGAGCTTGGGTAGACACACCAACGGGAGAAGATTGGTTTTTACATTTTCAAGACAAGGACGTATATGGTCGTGTTGTACACCTTCAGCCTATGAAATGGGTAAAAGATTGGCCAGTAATAGGTAATGACCCCGATGGTGATGGTATCGGCGAACCAGTGATGACTTATCGTAAACCTAATGTGGGCAAAACGTACCCAATTGTTACCCCAGCCGAATCGGATGAATTTGAGGGTAATACACTTGGTTTGCAATGGCAATGGCAGGCAAATCCTAAAGGCATTTGGCATAGTTTGACAAACAAAGGAAGCCTACGATTGTACTCGCAGAAAGTCCCTGATAATGCCAAAAACAACTGGGAAGTACCTAATATTTTATTACAGAAATTCCCAACTGAGAAATTTACGGCTACAACTAAATTGGTATTCACGCCCAATCAAAAGCTTGAGAATGAGAAGGTAGGATTAATTATTCTAGGAAAAAGCTATGCTCATATTGGTCTCAAAAGTAAGGGTAAAGAAGGAGTCTTTTTGATTTATGGCGAATCTCAAAAGGCCTCTGAAGGTAAGCCCGAAGTTGAAACTATAACAGAGACTCCTATCCCTGCCAATACGCCAGTGTATTTAAGAGTTAAGGTTTTAGATAAAGCCCGTTGTCAATTTAGCTACAGTCTTGATGGACAATCTTTTAAAAATATAGGAGAGCCTTTCCAAGCGGTCGTAGGACACTGGATTGGCGCCAAAATTGGTTTGTTCTGTACAAGAACCACCCAAATCAACGACTCAGGTTATGCTGATGTAGATTGGTTTAGAAT
>NZ_JBMLSD010000319.1:30536-34407 GCF_049240685.1 Flectobacillus sp. | reverse complement strand
ATGCAACGAAGAACACTTTTACAGATGGCCTTGGCGTATTCTGGTACATCGGTATTGTACCCAGCCATGGCACATGATAAATCAAAAACAGCTTGGTCGGTTCGTATGGCCGATTCAGATATAAAACGAAATCCTGAGGCTTGGATGTTAGACTTTGCCAAAAAGCCTTTTTGGGGCTATTGTCAAGGATTAGTTTGTCTTTCACTACAAAAACTTTGGGAATACAATGGCGACATCAAGTACTATGAATATGTCAAAAAGTATGCTGATGATTTGATTTTGGCAGATGGCACGATTACTACTTATGATAAAGAAAAGTACAATATCGACGCTGTAAACTCAGGAAAAATCCTATTTGCCATTTATGAAAAAACAAAGGATTTAAAATACAAAAAAGCCTTAGATACCCTTCGTGACCAAATGCGTAGCCATCCACGAACGACTGAAGGTGGTTTTTGGCACAAAAAACACTATCCTCATCAAATGTGGCTCGATGGACTTTATATGGCAACACCTTTTCTGGCTCAATATGCCAAAGTTTTTCAAGAACCTACGCTTTTTGATGATGTTGTCAAGCAAATTCTACTGATTGATAAACATAACAAGAATCAAGTCACGGGTCTGTATAGTCACGGTTGGGATGAAAGTAAACAAGAAAAATGGGCCGATAAGGAAACAGGAAAATCTGCTCATACATGGGGGCGTGGCATGGGATGGTATGCTATGACTTTGGTAGATACATTAGAATTCTTCCCCAAGAATCACCCTCAGTATAAGGCTATTTTAGACATAACTCATCAGGTTGCGAATACTTTACAAAAATATCAAGATGCTTCAACAGGACTTTGGTATCAGGTGATGGACGTAGGAGCGAAGGAGGGTAATTATGTCGAAGCATCTGCCTCTACGATGTTTGTATATACCCTCATCAAAGGAATACGTTTGGGGGTAATCGACAAAAAGTATTTAACCACAGCTCAAAAAGGCTACCAAGGTATTCTGAAACATTTTATTAAAGAACAATCCGATGGAGGAATTACCATTGCCGAGACTTGCGCAGGAGCAGGTTTGGGAGGCAATCCCTATCGCGATGGAACTTATGAATATTATTGTAAAGAAGCCAAAAGAGACAACGATCCTAAAGCTGTTGGTCCATTTATTCTATTAGCCATAGAGTTTGAGAAAAGAACTTAGTATGATTTATCTTAAAATATAAATTCATGAAAATCAAAATATTAGCCATATTTCTATTAGTATTTTCTGGTAAAATATCAATAGCCCAATATAAGCTCATTCCTAAAGACACTACTTATAATGTCAAGAGAGTACATAGCCAAATCAAGAGAGATTATCCCTACGCAATTCCTGTACCTGACCAAACACCAGCAAATGTGACTGAGTCGAGGGACTTGATTTATGCGCATTTGCCACAAACGCCCTTTGGTCCGAGAGATTTACATTTAGATATTTTTAGACCTAAAAAGAAAGGTAAATATCCTGCACTACTGATGATTCATGGCGGCGGATGGCGTTCGGGCGAAAAATCTATGCAAGTTCCTTTGGCACAATTAATTGCCAATAAAGGATTTGTGACTATTCCTGTTGAATACCAATTATCACTCGAAGCACCTTATCCAGCGGCTGTCCACAATATCAAAGCCGCTATTCGTTGGGTAAAAGCTCATGCGCAAGAATTTGATATTGACACTACCAAAATGGCGATTTCAGGTTGTTCGGCTGGTGGACATTTGGCATCATTGGTGGGATTAACGGGTGGTGTACCTCGATTTGAAGGCACAATGGGAAATCATTTAGGTATATCAACTAAGCTTCAGGCGATAGTGGATATTGATGGTGTTATCAATTTTTTGGCACCTTCGTCTCTCAATCTTGAACGTAAAAGCGATTCTCCAGATGCTGCTTGGCTCGGCGGATTATATTCTGAAAAACCGCTAGTTTGGAAAGAAGCCTCTCCAGCCTATTGGATTACCGAAAAATCCGTTCCGATGTTATTTTTGAATAGTGGTTATTCTCGTTTTCATGCAGGGCAAGATGAGCTTATCGGTCAATATAAAGAGTGGGGTATTTACCAAGAAGTTCATCAGTTCAATGTGAAAGTCCATCCCTTTTGGTTGTTTCATCCTTGGGCCGACGAAACGGCATTGTATATGGCTGATTTCTTGAAAAAAGTACTTTAACATTTTTAATTTTTGCACTGATGAAAATCTTAAAAGTTCTAATATGTTTATTTCTTTGCTGGGCATCAAGTCAAACTTTGTTGGCACAAGAGTTTATGCCTCTATGGGAAAAAGGTAAAATGCCGAACTCCAAAGGCTTGACTATCAAAGACAGCATCGCCAATGAACGCGTATACCGTGTGGGTACACCTGGGATGTATGCTTTTTTTCCGTCAAATCAAGAAAATAAAGGTGCCGCCGTTGTGATTTGTCCCGGAGGTGGATACGAGCGTTTAGCGTATGTTATTTCAGGGTTTCAGTTGGCAAAATGGTTCAATACTATGGGTATTTCAGCTTTTGTGCTCAATTACCGCTTACCTAATAGCCCTGATTTAGTTAACCGTGAAATAGGTCCCTTGCAAGACGCTCAGCGAGCCTTAAAATATATTCGAAGTAACGCCAGCAAATGGGGTATCAAACCTGATAAAGTAGGTATTCAAGGCTCATCGGCAGGTGGACATTTGGCTAGTTTGGCAGGAGTAAGTACAAAAGATATTGCTTCGGTTGGCGATTCGCTTGATAAATTTTCGGCTCATCCCGACTTTATGATTTTGGTTTCGCCTGTCGTGGATTTAGACAAATACGCGCATAAAGGCAGTAGAAAAAACCTTTTAGGAGAAAACCCTTCGTCTGAATTAGTAAAACAATATTCAATTCAGCATCAGGTAACACCCAAAGCTTGCCCTGCTTTTATCGTATGTGCTTTTAATGACAATGCCGTTGATGCACATAATAGTTTGATGCTTTATCAATCACTTTTGGAAAACAAAGTAAGTAGTGCCTTACATATTTTCCCTCAAGGCGCACACGCTATTGCGTTAAGAAATAATCCTGGCTCGGCAGAAATATGGACAGAAATTTGTGAAAAATGGCTTTCCGAAATAGGGATAATAGCACGATAATTCTTTCTTGGCTTGTGTCAAAAGTACTTTTTACCTTTTTAGGCGGATTTATCCGCCTTTTTTTATGGCAAAACCTTTTAGGATGTATTTTTGTGCAGTATTTGACTTATCTCTTCAAGCCATATTGATCCAAAACTTTCATGAAAGACATTTTTAAAGAATATTTACAAAAGTATATTCCCATTACTGATGAACAATTCGAGCAACTTTCTTCAGAGTTGACTATCAAACACGTTAAGAAAAATACGATTCTCATCGAGCAAGATACCATTGATGATTCTACGTTTTTTGTTTGTCATGGCTTGATTCGCGCTTATACTATCGACCATCAAGGAAAGGAACACGCGATATTTTTTGCCCCAGAACATTGGTGGGTCAACGATAAAAATAGCTTTTACTTTTGTGAACCTTCCTTGTTTTATGTAGAAACTTTAGAGGATACAGATTTGGTACAGATTTCTCGTAAATTCTATGATAAAGCTGCCCTTTTGATTCCTGAATTTGCTCCTTGGCAAACTAAAATTTTGCATAATTCCATCAGATTTATGCAAAAACGCATCAATTTGTTATTGGCAGCTCAAGCCGAAACTCGCTATTTGGATTTTATCAAAATGTACCCTAACCTCGTTCATCGTATTCCACAAACAATGATTGCGTCTTATTTAGGTATCACCCCTGAATCTCTAAGCCGAGTTAGAAAAGTATTGGCAACGAAGGGAATTTGAAAATTTG
>NZ_JBMLSD010000319.1:17013-30436 GCF_049240685.1 Flectobacillus sp. | reverse complement strand
CTCATTACTTATCATACATCAATGCACAGCCCTGAATAAGCCAGTAATTTTGACTCATCAAACAACAATTACTAAACGACTTATTCATTATGGAATCATACATCAAAGGCATGCACCATGTAACAGCTATCGCAGGTGATGCAAAACGCAATCTTCATTTTTATACAGAAGTATTAGGATTACGTCTTATCAAAAAGACTGTCAACTTTGATGACCCTCATACTTACCATTTTTACTTTGCCAATGCCAACGCAGATTTAGGCTCAGTATTAACATTTTTTCCTTGGGGAGATCGAGTAAAAAGAGGTCTTAAAGGAGCAGGTATGGCAACAGAAGTAAGCTATTCTGTACCAAAAGGTAGTTTAGAATTTTGGGTAAAAAGATTGGACGACAACAATGTATTTTACAGTAAACCTTCTGTAAAATTTGGCGAAAGATATATTGCTTTCCTTGATCCAGATGGTTTAAAAGTTGAATTGATTGAGACTGATATTCCTCAAGATACTTTGCCAGAAGTGTATGGCGTAAAACCTGAATATGCGCTCAACAGCATTTATGCAGTAACGCTTACGCTCAACAACATTGCACCAACCGCTTCTATTTTGACAGACGTTTTTGGGTATGAGTTGGAGAAAAAAGAAGGTAATCGCACTCGCTATACCATGACAAAAGATGGCTTGACTTCTAAAGTTGACTTGGTTGAATTGCCAAACGAATCGAGAGGTATTGTGGCGGGAGGTATCATTCACCACGTTGCTTTCAGAGTAAGTAACGATGGTGATTTAATGAAAATGCGTGAGAAAATCGTAGCCTTGGGCTTGAATATCACTGAGCAAATCGACCGTCAATATTTCCATTCTTTGTATTTCAGAGAACCAGGAGGTGTTTTATTCGAAATTGCAACTGATAACCCAGGTTTTGACATCGATGAAGATGAATCTGAATTAGGACAACATTTGATGTTGCCTTCAAGATACGAAGGACAACGTGAGCGTATCGAAAAAGCTTTGCCAGTATTAGCGTAAGGATTTGAACTATGGGCTTTTGAGTAAAGGGTTTTGCAGAAAAGCCCATAGTTTATTCTAACATTTAAACACGATTTATCATGGACTTTCAACCATTGAAATATATACTTGAGTTGTCAAAAAATCCTAATGCTCCTGTGCTTGTCCTCTTGCACGGAACAGGTGGCGACGAACAAGATTTGATACCTTTGGCAAAAGATATAACCAAAGATTTTCATTTATTAAGTTTAAGAGGAAATGTAAATGAAGGCGGTATGCCACGTTTTTTCAGAAGAATCAGAATGGGCGTTTTTGATGAAAAAGATTTGGCTTTTCGTACCGATGAAATGAAGGTGTTTATAGAAAAAGTCTTGCATGATAACCATTTAGAAAATGCCAAACTTGTGGCTTTAGGCTATTCAAACGGGGCCAATATTGCTGGAGCAACGCTTTTAAACTATCCAGATTTTTTTGATGGAGCGATATTGTTTAGACCTATGTTGCCCTTTCAAGAACCAGTATTAACCGAAAAAGCACAGCAAGTTCCGGTGTTCTTTTCGAATGGTAAACATGACCCAACCGTTCCGCCAAAAGATACTTCTACGTATTTGGAAATTTTAAAAGAACAAGGATTTGAGGTGGAACATCATGCTTTGCCAACTAGCCATAATTTGACTTACAATGATGTGGAATTGGCTAAAGTATGGTTGGAAAAATATTTTCCTATCCACTAAGAACCAAAATTTTAGGCGTTGCAATGCAACGCCTAAATCTAACTATCCCCAAATTAATTAATGAATCTTTGTCTCTTCCAATTTTTTATTTTTCTGATAAAATCTCAACAGGTCCCAAAAGCCCCGCTTTTTCTAAGGGGCGTCCATCTAATCGAAACGGCGCTGTGGTAAAAGTTACACGCTGATTTTGTGGTAAACGATTATCACCAATCAAACGGTTATGCCACGTATTACTTACCTCAATTTCTACCGTATTTTTCCCCTTCACCAGTGCCGCCGATATATCAACCCTAAATGGTGCTGTCCAAGCGACTCCACAATTTTTCCCGTTGAGTCTTACCGACGCAATGTTGGCTACCTCTCCTAAATCTAACCAAATTGCTGAAGAATTGTTTCCATCCCAGTCAAAGCTTTTGGTATAAGTGGCTGTTCCTGAGTAGTATTTAATCAAAGTATCTGTATCTGCACTCCAATCCGTTAAAGAATTGAATGTCTGTGCAGAACTTGGTCCTCCTTTTTCTTTTTCAAAATTTACCTGCCAAGTCCCAGTTAGACTTTGTATTTTTTGTAAATCCCCAATAGATTTATTGCTTGTCAATGCTTTTTTGCTACCGATAATAAAAATTGAACCATTGGGAGGTAGACTAATATTAAAGGAACTTATTCCATTTTGCTTTTTAACTTCTAAAGTATTCCAAGTACCTGTCACAGGATTATAGCTTTGGACAAATGGCATTTCCATACGCAAGTGATAGGTTAATGTTCGAGCTGTATTCTGCTGATTGGCAAGGAAATAGATTTCTTTCTGAGCCTCTTTACGGTGCGTCCAAGCAATATCTGTCACATATTTTCCTGAAGATTCCAACACCTCTACATCTCGCTTGATGCCTAATGCTTGCAAATTTTCAGGAATTATGGGTGAAAGAATAACTTTCCCTTTTCCTACATTTTTTACTTGAAAACCATTAACTCCTTGAAAATCACCACCCCAAATCTGTTCGATTAATTCAGGCAAATTGGGGGCATTACTTTTACTCAAACTCACTGCTGGTCTTTCGCTGATTACTACATTTGCGCCTGCTTGAATCAATTGTAGCAATTTTTGTAAAGTAGCCTCTGAAGTAGCATTTGTGTTCGGACTCAATTTTAAAGCTCTTGGCAAAACCAATAAAGCATAGCTATTCCCGTCAGCAAAACTCACTTTTCCATTGATTACTTTGGCACTTTCTAAAGCATCTGGACTAAACGAATCGTAGGCATAACCTCGAAGCGGATTGACCCATTGGTCGGCATCTGCCATGTTGGCTGAGTTACCAACTCCCGCTGGCATCTGACGCATAGGTTGACCTTCGTTTGCCAAACGTTTTTGTTCCAGAGCTACTTTTTCAGCACCAAATAAACCAGTCAACGTACCAACCAATCTATCAGGCAATACCGAGCGTCTTGGTAAGTCATCACCCGAAAATACGGCTATATCTGCCACAGGTTTACCCTGCTGTAATAATTCCTGACAACGAGTGGCATAATCTACCCAAGCTTTTGCAGGTTTCCACCATGTTTGATTTCGTTGAAAATACAATCCCACACCGTCTAAAGTCATCCCCGGTTGTTTGTTAATCCAAGGATTATGAGTGAAAACATGATAGACTAACTTGTTGATTCCAAGTGCATAATTTCTATCTTGAAGTGTTTTTAACATGGCAGGATGTTCGTTCCACGCCATGCGGACTGTCGTAAAACCTTCTGCTTGAATGATATTTTTTCCGTAAATATGAGCTGCCGAAATAGCATCCAACATGTCGTTAGGCTTATCGTGGGTGGGGCTATTGAGCCAAAATTCGCCCATCGGAATATCTACCAACTTGTAGTGAGCCAGACCGTCGCTCATCATGGTCGGCGCAATACTTTCAGCCGTGAAAATCAAGCCTTTTTCGGTAGTGATTTTGCGTAAGGTTCCATAAAATTTCTCCAAAACTAAATCTACAATGGTCTGTCGAATATCAAATAATACCTGCTCAGATACACGACGACTTTGCACGGGCACTCCTGTATAAACCAATAAATAAGGCATTAAAGAATAGCCACGACGTTTTGAAAATTCTTGTGCAAAATTCTTTGACCAATTTTGACTGCCACATTCCCAACTATCTACGTGAAAATAACGTAATACTTCCTTGCTCAATGCTGGGCCAATTTGTTTTTGGGCTTCTCCAAACCAGTTATCAAACTGAATTTTTACAGCTTCTTCACTAAATTTATCACATTCAAGTCCCTTTCCAGCCCCAGCAGTTTCATTGGTATGTCCCGTAGAAGTATGTCCAATTCTTACAATTGTCCAAAGTCCTTTGGGAGCGTTCCAATTGATAACTCCATTTTTATCGACAAATTTGGTAATATCTATAATTTTATTACTCGGAATACACAGATTATCAGTTAATTGCTCAGGAGAACTTTGTTCACTCATTCTCCAAATTTCACCTGTTTTACTTTCGTATTGATGAATCTTTGGAGCAGCAAAAAGTTGGAGTTCCAACAACTTTAATGATGGCTTCCACTTGGCGGCATCCAAATCTTCTGCGCCAGGTTCTGAGCCATTTTTATCATAAACAAAACGAAAATATTTCGCAGTAGTGGTCGGAATAGCATGCGTTACATCCGAGTCCGTATCTTGCCAGCCATGACGAGGTGGCTCTAGTTGAGTAGCTTTTCTAAAATTGATACCATCATTACTCACCTCAACAACCAAACGATGCGCCTGATACGTATTTCCTCCTGTTCGAATATAAACGGAACGACAAGTAAAGGGCTTGTCAAACGCATATTGAAACCATGCTTTTGTATCGGTTTTAAAACTCTCTTTATTGCCAACCTTGATTAATTGCTGTCCAGAAATATTAGGTAAACTACTTGTTATTAAGGGTTTGACAGATAAAGTAGAAAGTGTATCTTCCGCCAAACGTGGATACGCCAACACGGCAATATCTTCATAATAGTTTTCTTTGATAGGAGGTAATGGCATTTTTTGTTGAATCATTTTTCCCCCTGATACATGCACAGAAGCAGATACCACTTTTTGCATAGACTGCTCAGGACGAATCCACGGACCGCCTGCCAAAGCAAATCCATCGCTCACGTGCATGCCCATTTGCAAACCTAATCTTTTGGCTTCGGACATCGAAAAACGAACCATTTCCCACCATTCAGGCGTGAGCTGTTGTACCGCAGGTGTATATACAGGCGGATTCGCAGGACCTTTGATGGGCATGAGATAGGCTCCGCCAATACCAACTTCCTTCATCGCTTCGAGGTCGGCGGTTATACCAGCTTTCGAAACGCCACCTTGCATCCAATACCAAAATACCCACGGTTTGGCATTTTGTGAAGGAATAACTTGATAAGAGCTTTGTGCTGTAGCTTTAAAAAAAACAAAACCTACTATTATTAGAAAAAGCCTTTTAAACATATATTTTTTGATGATAATCTAAAAGTTAGTGGGCAAAATTGAATTCGTTTTACCCGCTTTAAGCCTAATGCCTACGGCTTATTGCCTAAAGCATTTTATTTGGTAATAATCTCAATTTCAGAAGATTCCAAACCTTCCGCACTTGCCTTAAGTGAAATTTTTCCAGCTTGCTTTGTAGCTTGAAGTATAGCCAAACATTTGCCATGGTACGCACTACGATAAGGAGCTTTAAATGACTCAAGACTTGCTTGGTAGCCATTGTCTACGCCCACTAATTTGCCTTTTCCTTCTACTGAAAATTGTACTAAATGATTGGCATCTGGTACGATATTTCCTTTTTCATCAGTGATTTCTACGGTCACAAAAGATAAATCTAATCCATCTGCTGAAATAGCTTTTCGGTCAGCTATTAAGCGAATTTTTTGTGCTTTTCCAGCGGTGAAAACTTCTTTTGACAAA
Organism: Flectobacillus sp.; assembly: GCF_049240685.1. Lineage (NCBI taxonomy): Bacteria > Pseudomonadati > Bacteroidota > Cytophagia > Cytophagales > Flectobacillaceae > Flectobacillus > Flectobacillus sp. The sequence continues at coordinate 24,776 of NZ_JBMLSD010000319.1, read as the reverse complement.
ACTTCTTTTCCAGCTTTCCTAGAAATAACTTTCAACGAGCCTTCCTCGAATGGCACTTTCCAAGATACATGAAGTTCATCTTTACCTTTTTTGCGGATTCCTTGCGATTTATTGTTTACAAATAATTCAACTTCGTCTGCTTGGTTATAATACGCCCACACCTCTACCGATTGCCCTGCCTTCCAATTCCAATGAGGCAAAAGATGAAGCACGGGTTTTTGCGTCCATTCGCTTTGGTACATATAATATACATCCTTCGGAAATCCCGCCAAATCGATAATACCGAAGTATGAACTACGAGCTGGATAGCTGTAAGGATGTGGCTCGCCAAGATAATCAAAGCCTGTCCACACATATAGCCCAGCCACATGAGGCGTATTTTTGACAGCCTTCCAAGACTCCTCGTGTGTTGTGCCCCAATAGGCAGCCACGTTATCGTAGGCAGGTGCTGTCCAGTCGGCATTACCTTCCACTAAGGGGCTTTTACTATCTTTTGGCCAAAGTTGGATACCTGCTTTTGGCATATCGTATTGCCCTCTGGTTTCTAATGCCGATGCCGTTTCGGTAGCGATGATGCTGTGGTTCGGAAAGCGTTTCGGAAATTCCGAATAGGCTTCATGTTTATAATTAAAACCAAGAACATCCAATGCTCCTGATTGGAAAATATGGTTCTTATCTGGTTCATTTTCAGTGAGTGCCGAGGTGATGGGTCTGGTGGTATCCAATTTTTTCACAATTCCTGCTAGTTCTTTGGCGTAAGTTCGACCTGTACTATCAAATTGCTCACGAATTTCGTTGCCAATACTCCATACAAAAATCGAAGGATGATTGCGGTCACGTTTAACCATGGCTTCCAAGTCACGAGCGTGCCACTCCTCAAAATATTGTCCGTAATCCTTTTTAGATTTCTTCTTTTTCCACATGTCAAAAGCCTCATCCATAACAATAAAGCCCATTTTGTCACATAAATCTAATAGTTCAGGAGCAGGAGGATTATGAGACATACGAATGCCATTACAGCCCATCGCTTTTAGGATTTCAAGTTGTCGCTCGATTGCACGCACATTGACCACCGCACCCAAAGCACCTAAATCATGATGCTGACAAACGCCTAATATTTTGGTAGGTACTCCATTTAAGTAAAATCCTGTAGCTGGATCAAACTTAAAAGTTCGTATTCCTAAAGGACTAAGTTGCGTGTCAACCACTTGATTTTTTTGACGAATCTCTGTTTTGAGTTGGTATAAGTAAGGTTTATCAAGCGTCCAAAGTTGTGGTTGCTGTAAGGTCAGACTTTGAGAGAAATTTTGTAATGAATCCTTTGACAGAGAAACTCTTTCTTGTTTAGAAAGCAGTATTTTACCCTTATGATCAATGATACTCTGACGAATCTCCAATGCTGATTGTTGATTTGTCGTATTACGAAGCGTCGTTTGTACCTTTATTTCTGCCGCATTTTCCCTCACATTGGGCGTACTAACAAAAACACCCTGATAATCAATCGCTATTGGCGAGGTAATGACCAATCTTACATTTCTGTAAATACCTGACCCCGAATACCAACGCGTATTAGGTTGTTCGCTATTATCCACCTTTACGGCTATGATATTATTTTTAGGCAGTAAAAAAGGAGTTAGTTCGTAACGAAAAGAATTATAACCAAAGGGTCTTTTCCCTAGAAAATGCCCATTTATCCACACTTGGCTATTTCTATAAATGCCATCAAATTCTATATATACTTTTTTGTCTTTTATAGACAGAGGAAGATTAAAAGTTTTGCGATACCAACCAATACCCGTCGGTAGTGCTCCCCCTTGGTTGGTAGTCAGATGATTAGCCCCAAAAGGGCCTTCGATACTCCAATCGTGCGGCAGCGACAGCACTCGCCATGCTTGGTCATTGATACTAGGATTTTGCGCTTCTTTTATATCGGCATGAACAAATTTCCAATTTTCATTAAAGTTAAAAGTCCTTCGACCTGTATTTTGGGAAAAACACTGAGCATAGAGGCTAAATACGCAAAAGCAAATGGATATGATTTTATACATGTCAGTCAATCAGCTGAATTAAAAGAGGGATTCCTTATAGGATATTACTATCCAATACAAAGGTATTGGCATATATCGCCATTTTTATGTACCATTTTTCCCAACTTTTGTACCATTTTATCTGGGTGTATATCCACAAATACTAGGGTTTCATTAGTTATTTCTTGGATAAGAGCAATAGGATATTTTTATAGGTTTTTATCTTAGGGTGTAAATTTTATATTCTCCTGAAAGTTTCCTTTTTTGGAGTTGTCACACGAAAAAAACTAACTAAAACAGTATTACATTGCCGATTTATTCCTTGTTTTTTATTAAAAATTCTAGAAATAAGTTTTTGATAGAAATCCTCCAATTGAATCTGTAAGGGTCTGTAGGGTAATGGGCACTGTCAAAATGATACAATATAAATTTGGATATAGCGTAAAAAGTATTCAAATTATTGTATGACACTAGGTTTAAATCTGCATAAACATTCTTGAAATAGTACAAAGATAAAATCCTATAATTTATTGAGAAAATTGTATATCATGACCCAAGGGAATCCTTGTAATTTTGACTCATCAAGTAGTGTTTTATTTAGTTGCAGAAGGACTAAAGAAAGACATGGGGTTTTGAAAAGTACCTATTTCTTAAAAAGTGAAAGACAAAACCCTTCAACAATAAGCAATTACTAAAAACTGATTCATGAAAAAACTGCTGTTAAACACACTAATTGCGCTAGGTCTTGTAGCCTTACAATATGAAGAATCGTCGGCACAATATCCAACGATACCTGAAGATATTAAAAAGGAAAGTGATGAGTTGATGAAGGAAACGATGCGTTTGTCGGATATTGCTTGGCAAAAAGCTTTTCCTATTATTCAAAAGGAGGCTAAAGCTGGCAAACCTTATATTCCATGGGCAGCTCGTCCAATTGATTTGCCACAAGCTGATATTCCTGCTTTTCCAGGCGCTGAAGGTGGTGGTGCATATTCATTTGGCGGTCGTGGTGGCAAAGTATATGTGGTAACAAGTCTTGAAGATGATGGCCCCGGTTCATTGCGTTGGGCTTGTGAGCAAGGTGGTGCCAGAATGGTTGTTTTCAACGTGTCAGGTATCATTCGTTTGAAAAGACCTTTGATTATCCGTGCGCCATACATCACGATTGCAGGTCAGACTGCCCCTGGGGACGGCGTTTGTGTAGCAGGCGAGTCGGTTTGGATTAATACCCACGATGTGGTGATTCGCTATATGCGTTTTCGTCGTGGCGAAACCAACGTAGGTCGTCGCGACGACTCTATCGGAGGTAACCCAATTGGTAACATTATGATTGACCACGTATCGGCAAGTTGGGGCTTGGACGAAAATATGTCGATGTACCGTCACATGTACAATGATAGCACTGGTAAAATTGAAGATAAATTGCCTACAGTAAATATCACTATCCAAAACTCGATTTTCTCTGAAGCACTAGATACTTGGAACCATGCTTTTGGTAGTACGCTTGGTGGCGAAAACTGTACTTTCATGCGCAACCTTTGGGCTGATAATGCAGGACGTAATCCTTCGATTGGTTGGTTTGGTGTTTTCAATTTTGTCAATAACGTAGTATTCAACTGGGTACATCGTTCGATTGATGGGGGTGATTATCGTGCTATGTACAATATTATCAACAACTACTTCAAACCTGGTCCTGAGACACCTAAAAATACTGCCATCGGACATCGTATCTTAAAACCAGAATCAGGTAGAAGTAAATTAAAATATCTTACGTTTGGTCGTGCCTACGTAGATGGAAACATCATGGAAGGCAATGAGCGAGTAACCAAAAATAACTGGGATGGCGGGGTACAGGTTGAAGATTTGCCAAATGCTGGTAAATACACCGATTCTATTCGTTGGAATAAACCTTTACCAATGCCAAAATTGACAATTTTGCCAACCAAAACGGCTCATGATTATGTTTTGGCCAATGCAGGTGCGACGCTTCCAAAACGTGACGCGGTAGATGCACGTGTAATCGAGCAGGTAAGAACAGGTAAAATTACCATTACACCAAACGTAAAATTACCAGAAACGCAATTCAAACACCGTCGTTTGCCAATTGATTCTTACAAAAACGGTATCATTACCGATATTAGTCAAGTTGGGGGTTATCCAGAATACAAGGGTACTCCTTACAAAGATTCAGACAATGACGGTATGCCAGATGCTTGGGAAATCAAAAATGGTTTGAATCCTAAAGATGCCAACGACGCCAGCAAAGACCGCAATAAAGACGGTTACACCAATATCGAAGAATATTTGAACAGTGTGGTTAGTGTGAAAAATGTGAAACCATAGTTTTTTTAATTGTGAGTTGTGAATGATGAATTGTGAATTTTTGCAATTCATCATTCACAATTCATCTTTGAAACACCACTTCAATTTGTTTTAAGCCACTAATTCACAATTCAAAATTCTTCATTCACAATTAAATATGATGTCTCGTTTCTCCATAATCCTATCTCTTACCTTGGGTTTGAGTGTTTTTTCAGTATTTGGACAAAAACCCAAAGTTGTTCCGCCCAAACCTCCTGTGTATCTGGATGATGCAGGAAAATTGGCGTATACCCCTGAAAGCAAAGGAGATAGAATTCCTGATTTTTCTTTTTGTGGCTACAAAGCAAGCGAAGAAAGCATTCCATTTATAGCAGGAAAAGTAAAAGTAGAAGCAGCAAATGGCGACGCAACAACTCGTATTCAAGCTGCCATCGACTATGTGGCGAGTTTACCAGTTGATACTAAAGGCTTTAGAGGTGCAGTAGTATTAGGAAAAGGAGTTTTCGAAATAAAAGGAAATCTGCTTATCAAAGCTTCAGGCATTGTGATTCGTGGTGCTGGTCGTGGACAAACCATTCTAAAAGGAGTTGGCATTTCGAGAGAAACCTTGATTAGTATTAAAGGTAAGGATGATAAGAAAATTGAGAGTTCCGAAAAAGTATTGGACGCTTATATCCCTGTTGGACAAGCTTGTTTAAATGTAAATACTCCTGAAAAATATAAAGTTGGTGAGCGAATTTTGATTCAACGTCCTTCTACCAAAGAATGGATTCAAACGTTGAAAACTGACCATTTTGGAGGGGGAGTTACCGCACTAGGTTGGAAACCCAATCAAAGAGATATTACTTGGGAAAGAACTATTACCCAAATTACAGCAAAAGGAATTTGCTTGGATATTCCTCTGACTACTGCGCTTGATTCTACTTACGGAGCGGGAACAGTGGCTAAATTTCAATGGAATGGACGTATCAGTCAAATAGGTATCGAAAATCTTTCCTTAGAATCGAGTTATGATACCAAAAATCCTAAAGACGAAAACCATCGTTGGATGGCTATTGGATTAGAAAATGTAAGTGATGCATGGGTTCGTCAAGTTGATTTCAAACATTTTGCAGGTTCTGCCGTATATGTACAAGCTTCCGCTCGCTGTGTGACCGTCGAAGATTGTATTTCTACCCAGCCTATTTCTGAAATCGGCGGACAACGACGCTATACGTTTTTTACCAATGGTCAACAAACCCTTTTTCAAAGAATTTATGCCGAAGAGGGCTATCATGATTTTGCCATAGGCTATTGCGCTGCCGGACCAAACGCTTTTGTTCAATGTGAATCCAAACTTCCGTATAGTTTTAGCGGAACAGTAGATTCTTGGGCTTCTGGGGTTTTGTTTGATATTGTGAATGTGGATGGCAATGCACTACGTTTTTCAAATTTGGGTCAAGATGGACAAGGTGCTGGCTGGTCGGCTGCCAATAGTGTTTTTTGGCAATGCGCTGCCTCTCGTGTAGAATGTCAAAAGCCACCAACTGCACAAAACTGGGCGTTTGGAACTTGGGCTCAATTCGATGGCGATGGCTATTGGGATATGTCGAACGAGCATATCAAACCAAGAAGTTTGTTTTATGCACAACTTCAAAATCGCTTAGGTGGAGAGGTTCAAGCAAGAACTTTTTTGATGGCAACCGAAACAGAAGCATCAAGTAGCCCAAAAGTAGAGGTAGCTATGGCATTGACCAAAGCATCCGTTGAACCTGCCCGAACACTAAAGGAGTTTATTGAAAAGGCTTCCCAGAGATTATCTCTAAACGTAGCAGAAAAACTTCAAAGTATAGAGCAAATCGGCATTCCTAAAAATATTACACCTAATAAAGCGCCTGATTTGCAAGTGCAAAATGGTTGGTTAGTACGTGGAAAATCTTTACAAACAGGTAAAAGACAGGACGTTCCGTGGTGGTCTGGCGTATCTCGTCCGCATGGCTTAGCAGCGAGTAAGCCACATATCACCCGATTTGTTCCTGGACAAACAGGTAAAGGACTCACAGACGATTTAGTTGAATTGAGCGATTGGATGCAACAGAATCACGTAAAAGTGATGGATCATAATTACGGACTTTGGTACGAGCGTCGTCGCGACGACCATGAGCGTATTCGTCGTATGGATGGCGAAGTTTGGCCTCCATTTTATGAATTACCATTTGCCAGAAGTGGAAAAGAGACCGCTTGGGATGGTTTGAGCAAATATGATTTAACCCAATATAATCAATGGTATTGGAGTCGCTTGAAACAATTTGCTGATTTGGCTGACCAGAAATCTTTGGTGCTTTTTCATCAAAATTATTTTCAACACAATATCATAGAAGCAGGCGCTCACTATGCCGATTTCCCGTGGCGACCAGCTAATAACATTAACCAAACAGGATTCCCTGAACCAGTGCCCTATGCTGGTGATAAGCGCATTTTTATGGCTGAACAGTTTTATGACATTAGCCATCCTGTTCGTCGCAAATTGCATCGTGCCTATATCCGTCAATGCTTGGATAATTTTACTGGAAATACAGGAGTCGTACAATTGATTAGTGCCGAATACACAGGTCCACTTCATTTTGTTGAATTTTGGTTGGATGTCATTGATGAATGGCAAAAGGAAAAACACAAAGACGTCTTAGTGGCATTGAGTACAACCAAAGACGTGCAAGATGCAATTTTAGCAGATAAAAAACGGTCAGCAATAGTCGACATTATAGACATTCGTTATTGGCATTATCAATTCAATGGGCAAACGTATGAACCCAAAGGTGGACAAAACCTTGCTCCACGCCAACACGCTCGTTTGCTGAACCCTAAGCGTTCTTCAGCCGAACAAGTCTATCGTGCCGTTAACGAATACCGCATAAAATATCCTTCAAAGGCTGTGGTTTATAATGGTGATAGTTTTGATGCAAATGGTTGGGCTGTGTTGATGGCAGGAGGTTCTATTCCAAGTTTGAGCTTTGATTTGCCTCAAGAAATTTCCGCTCAACTAATTGGTATGCAACCGATTCAATGGTCTGGACAAGCTAATACCCAATGGGTTTTGGGACAACTAGGACAAGGGTATTTTATTTACAGCGAAAGTTCAACAGAAATTACCGCAGATTTAAGTAAAGAAAAAGGAACATTTGAAGTAAAGTTCCTTTCTCCGAAAGATGGTAATTTCTTATCTAATACTGAAATCTTAGAGGGCGGGAAAAGCTATCAACTAAAAAATCCCACCAATGGTAGTATAGCTATTTGGATAAAGAGAAAGTAAGGTTTTAACCTGAAAAACTCTCATAGTCCACGAGAATGTTGCCACATAAACCTTCATAAAAACAATCTGTCATCCATGAAAAAAGGATTTTTGGCCTTTCTAGTAGGCTTACTTCTAATCACAGG
>NZ_JBMLSD010000319.1:2741-16913 GCF_049240685.1 Flectobacillus sp. | reverse complement strand
CATCCATGAAAAAAGGATTTTTGGCCTTTCTAGTAGGCTTACTTCTAATCACAGGAAATATCACTAAGGCACAAGTTCCTGCTTTAAAAGTTTCTGACAATAAAAGATATATCGCTACCAAAGATGGAAAACCTTTCTTTTGGCTTGGTGATACGGGCTGGTTATTGTTCTCAAAACTTACACGCGAAGAAGTAGAAACCTACTTAGAAGATCGTCGCCAAAAGGGTTTCAATGTGATTCAGGCAATGGGATTACATACGCTCAATGTGGTAAACATATACGGAGATTCGGCATTAGTAGGAGGCAATATCGCTAAACCAAAAGTAACCAAAGGTTCAGCTATAGCTGATAATGAAGCGTATGACTTTTGGGATCACGTAGATTTTGTCATTCATACCGCTGAGAAAAAGGGCATTTTTATTGGCTTTGTGCCTTTGTGGGGTGGCAATGTGAAAGATAAAAAAGTAACTCCTGAGCGAGCAAAGGTTTATGCAACATTTTTAGCCAATCGTTACAAAAATTACTCCAATATCATTTGGTTAAACGGTGGTGATATTCAAGGAAGTACAGGTAAAAATGTATGGGATATTTTCGGAAAAACCATACGTGCAATCGACAAAAATCACTTGATTACCTATCACCCACGTGGGCGTACTTCGTCTTCAGAATGGTTTCATAAAGATACTTGGTTAGATTTTAACATGGTACAATCAGGTCACCGCACGTATGCGCAAGATACGTCTGCCAAAGAAAAATGGCATTATGGTGAGGACAATTGGCGCTATATCCAAGCGGATTATCAACTCAAACCTACTAAACCAGTTATCGACGGTGAGCCTTCTTATGAGGGTATTCCATACGGTTTGCATGATGTAACCCAACCTCGTTGGACAGACGCCGATGTGCGTCGTTATGGCTATTGGTCAGTTTTTGCAGGGGCTTTTGGTTATACTTATGGACAAAATTCGGTCATGCAAATGCACCGTCCAAAATACGATGATACCTCATTTGGTCCGCAAGAATATTGGTATGAAGGAATGGCTAAGCCTGGTTCTTTCCAAATGAAACATTTGAAAACTCTGCTATTATCTAAACCGTTTTTTGAAAGAATACCAGACCAAAGTTTAGTGGCTGATAATGGACAAAAATATGAGTATGTTGTAGCTACTCGTGGTAAAAATTATGCGTTTTTGTACACCTACACAGGACGTACTTTCAAGGTAAACATGGGTAAAATTGCAGGAAAAACGGTAAAAGCTCAATGGTTTGACCCACGTACTGGCACATACCAAGCCATCGGTGAAATCGAAAATACTGGTATCCAAACTTTTGATACGCCTCAAGAACCTAAAAATGGCAATGATTGGGTGTTAGTTTTAGAAAGTAAATAATCATGCAAACACCTCAATTATCCATCGCTTACTATGGCGACGATTTTACGGGCTCGACCGATGCCTTAGAGTTTTTATCTCGTGCAGGATTGCAGACGATGTTGTTTTTCGAAGTTCCGACAAAGGAAACATTACAGCAATACCCTCATTTACAAGCCATTGGTATAGCAGGAAGAACAAGAGCTTTAGGAAAAGAAGCCATTAAAGAGGAGCTTCAAACGGCCTTTGATGCTTTAGCTAAACTTCAAACGAAGCATGTGCATTACAAGGTTTGTTCTACTTTTGACTCTTCTCCTGAAATTGGAAATATCGGCTTGGTGCTTGAATTGGGCTTGGCGCAATTCAAAAATCAATGGACGCCTATTTTGGTTGCAGCGCCATCTTTGGGTCGATATTCTGTTTTTGGAAATCTCTTTGCTCGTATGGGAATCGGTAGTGATGGACAAATTTATCGTCTCGATCGCCATCCTTCCATGAGCAAGCACCCTGTGACGCCAGCCGACGAAGCCGATTTAGTTTTGCACTTGGGTAGACAAACTTCTGTAGAAATTGGCTTACTCGATATTTTACAAGTTGAAGCCGATACCCTAGCAAAAGCACAAACAGAACAAGTTTCAGCAGGTAAAAAAGCTTTGTTTATCGACGCTATCAATGAAAATCATTTATTAATAATTGGTAAGTTTTTAGAGGAAAAAGCACTGGAACAAAACCAAACCTTATTTTCAATTGGCTCATCAGGTATCGAAATGGCTTTGGGTTCCTATTGGAATCAGCAAGGTGTTTTTTCACCTAAAAATACTTGGCAAGCACTCACAAAAGTCGACACTTTGTTGGTGATTTCAGGAAGTTGCTCGCCCGTAACAAGCGCACAGATTGATTGGGCAAAGCAACATGATTTTATCGAAATCATCGTTGATGCTCCATTACTTGCACAGGAAGAACTATCTGAAAATATCTTACAATCCTATATTGATCAGGCTATTACTCATATCGAAAACGGAAATTCTGTTATGATTCATACCCAAGGAGGTTTACAGGAAAGTATTCCTTTGTCTTCTGAAAAACTGGGTTCAGCACTGGGATTGATTGCTAAAAAAGTCATCGAATCAACTCACATTACCCGTTTGTTGATTGCAGGTGGCGATACGTCGAGTTATGCAGCACGCGCACTTGAGATTGAAGCTCTAGAAATGATTGCACCAATGGTAAAAGGGGCACCACTTTGTCGAGTATATTCTTCCAACGAGGCCATCAATGGCTTAGAAGTAAATGTCAAAGGTGGTCAAGTGGGTGCAGCAGACTATTTTGGATTAGTTAGAGGGGATTTAGCTTAAAACTATTGACGTTTTTATGAAAAAAATCAAATCATATATTCTGTTAGCATTTAGTTTTTGCTCGATTTTTTCGGTAAAAGCACAAATTGTTTTACCTCGAATTTTGGGGCATAATATGGTTTTCCAACAAAAGAAACCTATCCATATTTGGGGAAAAGCCTCTGTTGGAGAGCAAATTAACGTCCAATTTTCAGGACAATCCGCTCAAACAATAGCTGATGCTGAGGGAAATTGGCAAGTATGGCTTAAAGCATTACCAGCCTCAAGCATTCCTCAAGAGTTAAGAATTGAAGGGAAGGAAGTTATTACCCTTAAAAATATCTTAATAGGCGAAGTATGGCTATGCTCTGGGCAATCAAACATGGAATATACCATGCGAAAAAACAGTAAGGTTAAACGTCCCAATCTCCCAGATCCCAATCCTGTTGACGAATTAGAAATAGCCAAAAATCCTCTCATCCGTATTTTTTTAGTCAACAGAAAAGAATTAGTAAAACCTGATCCACAACACAAAGGGTGGAGTATTGCTCAAGACTCCGCCTTGCGTTCTTTTTCGGCTGTCGCGTACTTTTTTGCAAAGGAAGTTCATCAGCAGACAGGCGTACCCATCGGTATGATTTCGTCGGCTATTCCAGGCAGCAGAATAGAACCTTGGATTTCGGAAGAGGCTTTTGCTAGTTCTCCCTATTTTAAAGGAAAAAAAGTAGAAGGTGAGCCCGCAAAGTTTTATAATCCTATGATTAGTCCTTTAGAGTCATTTGTTATGAAAGGTTTTTTGTGGTATCAGGGAGAAAGTAATTGTTTCTTGAAGGATTCGGTACAATATACCAACAAAATGGAAACCTTGATTAGGAGTTGGAGAAAAGCTTGGAAAGACGATAAAATGCCTTTTTACTATGTACAATTAGTCCCTTATCTCTACTCAAAAAGTACCGGAAAAATCGTTTTGGACAAAGAAACCCTTCCTACTTTTTGGCAAGCTCAAGCTAATGTGGGTCAAAGACTTAAGCAAACTGACTTTGTAACTACGACCGATTTGGCAGATACCTTAACCAATATTCATCCTTGGTACAAATGGGAAATCGGAAAACGTTTGGCACTTCTAGCTTTGAAGCATGATTACGGGAAAAAAGATTTAGTTGCCTCTGGGCCTATTTTCAAGAAAATGAAAATCAAAAATCATAAAGCCATTTTAAATTTTGAATCTGTAGGCAGTGGTTTGCAAAGCAAAGATGGAAAGGACTTAAGCTATTTTAGTATAGCTGGTACAGATGGGAAATTTTACGAGGCAAAAGCCATTATTGTAGGCACCCAAGTGGAAGTTTTTTCCGAAAAAGTCCCAGAACCTAAAGCCGTTCGATTTGCATGGCAAGAGGATGCAGAACCTAATTTTTTCAACAAAGAAGGACTTCCTGCACGACCATTTACCAGTATAAAGTAATAGTAGTGAACAGGGATAAGGCACAGAGGCAATAAAGGTTTGTTTTACTCCTTTGATTCTTGGTGCTTTTTTCCCCTCATCAAAAACAATCATGACCAAAAAAATTCTACTTTTTCTATTCTTACTGTCGAGTTTTAAGGCATTGTACGCCCAAGAAACCCAAAGAGTTTATCTTTCTGGAAAAGGGAACGATCAAACTGTTTCATGGGATTTTTTCTGTACTGAAGGTCGTAATGCTGGCAAATGGACCAATATTCCTGTGCCTTCCAACTGGGAATTGCAGGGTTTTGGAAAATATAATTATGGCTTCGCCAAAGATAGCTCAAGAGGTAAGGAAAAAGGACTTTATAAATACCTTTTCCAAGCACCTAAGTCATGGCAAGACAAAGCATTAAACCTTGTTTTTGAAGGTGTTATGACCGATGCTGAGGTAAAAATCAATGGAAAATCTGCTGGGGAAATTCATCAAGGTGCGTATTATGCTTTCAAATATCCCATTGCTCAATTACTCAACTATGGCGCTGAAAATTTATTAGAAGTAACAGTAAGTAAACACTCTGCAAATCAGTCGGTTAATGAGGCTGAACGCAAAGGAGATTTTTGGATTTTTGGTGGAATTTTTCGTCCAGTTTATATAGAGGTTTTACCTGTTCAGCATATTACTCGTGTATCGATTGATGCCAAAGCTAATGGTAATTTAAAGGCAGTGATTCGTACTAGTTCCAATAATACAAGCCTTACTTTATCAGCACAGTTACATACCTTAAATGGGCAAAAAGTTGGTACGCCGATTCAAGCAACTCTCAAAGCTGGTCAGTCGGAACTTACCCTTGAAAAGCTTTATCAAAACGTTCAGCTTTGGACTTCTGAAACACCTAATCGCTACAAATTGACTATTAGCCTATTACAAAATGGAAAAGTGGTTCATGTAGTTGAAAAGAAAATCGGCTTCCGTACAGTCGAAGTAAAATTGCGTGATGGCGTATATGTCAATGGGACTAAAATAAAATTCAAAGGGGTTAATCGTCACTCGTTTTGGCCAACTTCAGGACGTACCACCTCAAAGGCTGTGAGCTTACTCGACGTGCAATTGATGAAAGATATGAACATGAACGCTGTTCGTATGTCGCATTACCCTCCCGATGACCATTTTCTGGATACTTGTGATTCCTTGGGTTTGTTTGTAATGGATGAATTGGCGGGCTGGCATGGCAATTATGATACACCAACAGGCACAAAACGTCTCGAAGAGTTGATGGAACACGATGAAAATCACCCATCTGTGATTTTTTGGATTAACGGAAACGAAGGTGGTCATAATTACGAATTAGACCCAATTTTTCCTCAAAAAGACTTACAAAAACGTCCTGTGATTCACGCATGGGAAGATTTTGCAGGATTTGACACACAGCATTATCGCGATTATAACTATGGTATCGGTAATTATGATCACGGCCATAGCATTGTCATGCCTACCGAATTTTTGCATGGGATGTATGACGGCGGACACGGGGCTGGTCTGGAAGATTACTGGGAGCATATGTGGGCAACACCACTTTGTGCAGGTGGTTTCCTTTGGGATTTTGTTGACCAAGGTATTGTTAGAACTGATAAAAACCGCATCCTCGATACCGACGGAAATCGTGCTTCGGATGGCATCGTAGGACCATATCGTGAAAAGGAAGGAAGTTATTTTACTATCAAAGAAGTTTGGAGTCCAATCAAGTTTGAGGCAAAAGAAATTACCTCCGATTTTGATGGAAAATTTACTATCGAAAACCGCTATCATTTTACCAATACCAGTCAATGTCGTTTTACGTGGAAACTCAAATCTTTAGGGCTACACCAGTTGCCCGAACTTTCAGGCAAAGCTCTTTCTCCTAACTTAAAACCCTTAGAAAAGGGAACCGTAGCTTGTCAGCAGCTACCTCACAATTGGCAGGAGTATGATGTTTTGTATGTGAGCGCTTTTGATCCTTTTGGTAAAGAAATTTTCACTTGGAGTTTTAAAATTACCTTGCCTAAAACAATGGCGCAGGCAACTGTCCAGACTTCGGGAAGTAGCAAGCCTACACTTCAAGAGCAAGATTCTTTGTTTGTCGTAAAAGCGAATGGTTTGACGATTGGTTTTTCTAAAAAATCAGGTTTGTTAAAATCGGTACAAACAGAAAAAGGTGCTATTCCTTTCAGCAATGGTCCAATTGTTCAAGAAGGGAGCACCAATTTTAAAAATATTACTACTCGTTTTGAAGGCGAAAATTTAATCATTGAATCAACTTACGACAAAAAAGAGGCATTCAATACGCTGCAATGGACTATTTATCCCTCGGGTTGGGTAAAATTGAAAGTTAAATATTTTCCAGCAGCCTATTTGACAAATTATTTTGGACTTAATTTTTCTTTTCCAGAATCTGAAATTAAAGGCGTAGAATATCTCGGAAATGGGCCTTACAGAGTATGGAAAAATCGTTTGAAAGGAAATCAATTTGGCATTTGGAAGAAAGATTATAATACTACCGAAACAGGTGAAATTCCTTTTGTCTATCCAGAATTCAAAGGATACCATTCCAATATGTATTGGTGTAAGTTTATTACCAAAGGTCAACCGTTTACCGTAGTCACAGAAACAGAAGATGTGTTTTTTAGACTGTTTAGTCCAGCCTTCAAAACTGATTCCTATCAAAACTATGTGATTAATTTCCCTAGTGGTGATATTTCCTTCATGCAAGGTATTTCGGCAATTGGTTCCAAAACCAACAGAGCCGACAATACGGGTCCTATGAGTATGAAGCACGTCTTTTACGACTACGAAAAAGAGCCTAAAAGAGCGGTTGAAATGGTTTTGTATTTTGATTTTTTAAAATAGGCGATAGGCATTAGGGGTTAGGCAAAAAGTAAAAACACTTACCCCTTGTGCCTGTTCCCTGACCCCTAAAAACATGAAAAATATCCTCATCACTATCACTTTATCTATTGCTTGTTGTTTTGCTCAAGCACAGACTGCTGATCAGGCGTTTAAAAAACCTTTGAAGGAGGTTATCTCAACGATTGAGTCTCGTTTTAAGGTAAAAATCCGTTATCCTGAAGCCTTGGTAGCTGACAAGCAGGTTACTTATGCCGAATGGCGTTTTAGACCTGATTTAGAAACAACGCTCCATCATATCATGGATTCGCAGGATATAACTTTTACCAAAGAAGGAGAGGGAAAATATAAATTACAAGCTTTTCAATATCACCTCAAAACTCCAGAGGAAGGCAAACAGCAATTAAACTATTTGTCTACGCTTTCACCAGATATTACTTCTTGGGAATTGCGTAAAGCCAATTTGAAAAACTGCATTTGGCAAGCACTAGATATGCCAAATGCGCCAGCCAAACCGCAGTCTCAACCCATCATTACACAAAAACGAATCATGGATGGCTACTCGGTTGAAAATGTAGCTATCGAAACTTTGCCAGGTGTTTATGTGAGTGGGTCTTTATATCGTCCTTTAAAATCGAAAGGTAAAATTCCCGTTATTCTGAATCCAGACGGGCATTTTGGGGATGGTCGTTATCGTGCCGATTGTCAGTATAGATGTGCGGCTTTAGCCAAAATGGGGGCTATGGCTTTTAGTTATGATCTTTTTGCTTGGGGAGAATCAGCATTACAATTCAAATCTGAAGACCACCGTCGTAGCCATGCTCAAACCATCCAGATGCTCAATGGAATGCGTATTTTGGATTGGTTGCTAACCCTCAAAGATGCCGATCCTACACGTGTAGGCATTACGGGCGCATCAGGTGGGGGCAGTCAAACGATGTTGTTAACTGCTATCGACGACCGAATCAAAGTAAGTGTTCCCGTAGCCATGATGTCGTCCTATCACAGTGGGGGTTGTCCTTGCGAAAGCGGTATGGGCGTACACCTATGTGGAGAAGGGACAAACAACGTAGAAATTGCCTCAATGGCAGCTCCAAGGGCACAAATGATTATTTCGGATGGAAAAGATTGGACACAATTTGTCCCACAAACCGAATTTCCATTTGTACAACGAATTTATGATTTGTATCATGTTGCCAATAAGGTAGAAAATGCCCATTTCCCAAGTGAAGGACATGATTATGGAGCTAACAAACGTAAAGCAATGTATGGCTTTATGGCAAAAGAATTAGGTTTAGATCTTCAAAAGATTCAGGATACAACGGGTAATATCGTCGAAACAGGTATAACCATCGAGCCTTTTCCTGCACTATATGTTTTTGGCGAAAAAGGCGAAAAGCTACCTTCCAATGCTGTGAAGGATTTTGAAATAGTTGAGAAGATGTTTTCGAAATAGTAAAATAGGCAAAGAGGCACAAGGCGAGAGGCAACAGGGAATAAAAAACTCTTGCCTTGTGCCTGACAACTAACCCCTCAAAGAAATGCGTTTTTTATTGATTTTGTTAATGTTAGCTAGTCAAGGACTAGCACAATCGGCTCGTTATAAAGTGGGACTGATTGACCTTATGTTGTTGAAGCGACAAAAGTTGGGAGCCATTACGCTTACGCAACAGATTGGCGCAGATGGACTTGAATTGGATATGGGTGGTTTGGGGAAAAGACCTACTTTTGAAAACCAACTCGCCAACGATTCTATTCGTCAGGTTTTTATGGATAAAGCTAAAGAATTAAAACTTGAAATATGCTCATTGGCCATGACAGGCTATTATGCTCAATCATTTTGTGGTCGAGAAGAGTACCAACAATCTATTCGAGATTGTATAAAAACCATGAAAGCCATGAATGTAAAAGTGGCATTTCTGCCTCTTGGCGTACAATGTGACTTAAAAAAAGACCCATCTATTCGTGATTCGGTGGTTAGCAGATTGAAAGTCGCAGGAAAAATGGCAGAGGAAGCAGGCGTTGTCATTGGTATTGAAACGGCATTAAGTGCCAAAGAGGAAGTAGCTTTACTCAAAGAAATCGGTTCGCCAGCCATTCAGATTTATTTTAACTTTTCAAATCCTTTGAAAGAAGGTCGTGATTTATATAAAGAGTTAAAAATTTTAGGAAAAAACCGTATTTGCATGATTCATGCCACCAATAAGGATGGTGTTTGGCTAGAAAAAGACCCTGAAATAGATATGCTCAAGGTCAAAAAGACTTTGGACAAAATGAAATGGTCGGGCTGGCTAATTATCGAACGCTCAAGAGATGCTAGCAAACCCAAAGATGTCAAAGGAAATTACAGCGCCAATACAGCTTATTTGAAAAAGATATTTCAATAAAATGACACGAGTTATTTAGTGATTTGTGATTGAGAGGATGAGTGATTATTTTTTATTTGACAATATTCTGCTTCTCAAGAAATTTCAGTAAAGACATTTTTTTGATAAAATTCCTATTAAAAATAATCACTAAATCACTCAACCGCTCAATCACTAAATAAAGGATAGCTCGTATCGTTTTGCTAATTTAGCAAGAACTTTCCCTATGCAAATATCCTATAATTTTCAGAGAAAATGGTAGATAGTCTGACCCTTCTAAGCATATACCTTTGTATGTGTTAAATCTGATTTATTCCGAAAAAAATACAAGATTTATTGAGCATCACGCCAATATATTATCAAAATACATTTCGGACGAATCAAAAGCTCTCAGATTCAGGACTATAAGTTATGTACAAAATTTCACTGGTATTCTGTTGCCTCTTCCTATATGTATCCAATGTTTTGGCAAGTACTTTCTCTAAGGAAGGCGTGGCCAAAACGATTTATTTGCAAGTTCCCCAGCAAACTAATCCACGTATTGCCTATGGTGTCAACAAACTTCAAGCGGTGCTCGAAAGCATTGGCTATAAAGTTTATACCAACGCCAATACTTCCAAACCACAAATTTGGATTGGTACTCAGCAAGCCCTCAACAATAGCAATACTTTATCCAAAAAGGAAAGTTTTCGTTTATATAAATCTGCTCAAACTCCTTTACAGGTTATAGGTTTTGATGAATCTGGCGTGCTGTATGGTTGTTTGGAATTAGCTGAAAGAATTAAGCAGCAAAAAGCAGTTCCGCAAACCTTGGTGTATCAAGACCAACCCGAAATGGTACTTCGTGGCACTTGTGTAGGTATGCAAAAACCCACACTTTTACCTGACCGTGAGGTATATGAATATCCTTATACAGAAAAAGACTTCCCTTGGTTTTATGATAAAAAACTCTGGATTAGATACTTAGATATGATGGTCGAAAACCGTTATAACTCACTCTATATCTGGAACGGACATCCTTTTGCGTCCTTGGTTCGAGTAAAAGAATATCCTTATGCTGTAGAAGTTGACGATGCCACTTTCAAGAAAAATGAAGAAATGTATCGTTTCTTGACAGAGGAAGCTGATAAAAGAGGAATTTGGGTAATTCAGATGTTTTATAATATCATCGTGTCAAAGCCTTTTGCCGAGCATCACCAAATCAAAACCCAAGACCGTAATCGCCCGATTGTTCCATTGATAGCAGATTATACGCGTAAGTCTATTGCTGCTTTTGTAGAAAAATATCCAAATGTTGGTTTATTAATCACCTTGGGCGAAGCTATGGAAGGAGTAGGACAGGATGATGTTGATTGGTTTACCAAAACCATTATTCCAGGCGTGCAAGATGGTCTGAAAGCTTTAGGTAAAACAACAGAACCGCCCATTGTGCTTCGTGCGCATGATACGGATGCACCAAGGGTCATGAAGGAAGCCTTACCAATGTACAAAAATTTGTACACGATGGCAAAATACAATGGAGAAGCCCTAACTACCTATACACCAAGGGGTTCATGGGCAGAATTACATCGCAAATTAAGCCAAATTGGTACAGTACATATCGAAAATGTGCATCTTTTGTCAAATCTCGAACCATTCAGATATAGTTCGCCAGACTTTATCCAGAAGTGTGTGCAAGCCATGCACAACGTTTATGGCGCTAATGGACTGCATTTATACCCTCAAGCCTCTTACTGGGACTGGCCATACACCGCAGACAAAACGTCTGAAAGACTTTTGCAAATCGACCGTGATGCGATGTGGTACAAAACATGGGCAAGATATGCATGGCGTGCCAATCGTCCTGCGATAGAAGAACAGCAGTTTTGGAAATCCTATCTCGGAAAAGAATATGGTTTAGCTACAAACCAAGCACAAGGAATTTTGGATGCCTACAACGAAACTGGAGAAATTGCACCCAAACTTTTACGCAGATACGGTATCACCGACGGTAATCGTCAGACGCTAACCTTAGGAATGTTGATGACCCAATTGATTAATCCTTATCGTTATGGCTTATTTACGATGTTATACGAATCAGAAGCACCTGAAGGTGAAATGATTATTGAATATGCAGAGAAAGATTGGAAAGGTCAAAAACACATCGGTGAAACGCCTGTACAGGTAGCCGATGAAGTAGTAGTTCATGGACGAAAAGCACAAGAAGCGATTGATAAAATTGCTAAAAATGTTACTAAAAATACGGCTGAATTCAAGCGTTTGCAGAATGATGTTCATTGCTACAATGCTATGGCGCAGTTTTTTTCAGAAAAGGTTTATGCCGCGCTGGACTTAGTTCGTTATAAATATTCCAATCAACTTAGTGATTTGGAAAAGGCTTTGCCACATCTAGAACGAAGCGTTGAGCATTATAGCAAACTGGTTGAATTGACAAAAGATACCTATTTGTACGCCAACAGTATGCAAACCAAACAGCGTAAAATTCCTATGCGTGGTGTCGATGCGACTTTCATTCACTGGAAAGAAATGTTACCCGTTTTCCAAAAAGAGGTAACTCGATTACATACCGTTATTGATTCGTTGAAGCAAAGTTCTGGTAAGGTCATCAAAGAAATCCAATATCTCAAACCCGCTCAGGTTCAACTCGTAGATGCTAGCTTAACGACCTATCCATTAACGAGTAACCAAAAAGTTTTTAGTGATACTAGCATCGTGATTCAAGGAATAGCACCAGAGTTAAAAAATCTTTCTGGTATTATCTTATCAAAAAAAGCACAGATTACTAAAGGCACAGAGATTACGTTCAAGACAGACAAACCTGTGAAAGTTTTGGTAGGCTATTTTAATGAAAAGATAGGGATTTATGATGCTAAGAAAAGTGATTTTCTGCCAAAACCTCAACTTGAAATTGATGCCAGCGCCAATAACTTTGGACAAGCTGAAAGTAAGATTACCAATGCAATGTTGCTAGGCGATTGGCCTCCTGTCAACATTCATACCTTCTCGTTCGAGGCGGGAACGCACACACTAAGCCTTGCCAAAGGCGTATGTCTAGTTCTTGGCTTCGTAGATGGCTCGCAAGAAATCAAAATCTTCGACGCAGGTTTTGCAGGTAATCAAAAAAATATAGACTGGACGGTAGAATAGTGATGAATGATGAGTTGTGAATAAAATAACCATTCATCACTCACAACTCATCATTCACAGTTAAGAAATCATGTACATAAAAAAAATATTAAGCCTTTGGGGCTGTATTCTTCTGGGGTATGGGAGTGTGGCTCAGAAGACCGATTTTGTAGGAACCAAAACCTTAGCTTCGGCAGTTGAGCGATACAATGTGCTAGATAAAGAAGAAGCTGTTGTCAATTATATTTCCAATGCACAATCTTACGAATGGTTGTCGCAGAATATTCCTTTGTTGGACTGCCCTGATTCATTGCTTCAAGAGATTTACTATTTTCGTTGGTGGGCATTGCGAAAGCACCTCAAGCAAACACCTGATGGCTTTATTTTTACTGAATTTATCACCAAAGTAAACCATGCTGGTAAGCACAATGCCATCAGTAGTGCCTTGGGTCATCATATTTACGAAACTCGTTGGCTTCGTAATCAGCAATATACCGACGATTATATTCGCTTTTGGCTGTATGTCGACCCCAAACATAATGTACAGCGTTTCCATGCCTTTAGTAGCTGGATTGATGACGCCGTGTATAATCGTTATCTGGTTAATTTGGATAAGAATTTTCTAGAAAAAAACCTTCAGACGCTCGTAGCTGACTACAAAAAATGGGAGGAAGAACGCCAATTACCCAACGGAATGTTCTATCAATTTGATGTAAAAGATGCGATGGAAGAGTCTATTAGTGGGGGAAGAAAAGATAAAAATATTCGTCCGACGATCAATAGCTATATGTATGCCAATGCTAAATCTTTGGCCAGAATGGCAGAATTATTGGGCGATGCAAACACACAAAAGATTTTTACAGAAAAAGCCAATTTCCTCAGAAAAGCCGTTGAAGATACTTTATGGGACGATAAGGCCTTCTTTTTTAAGGTAAAATTAGAAAAAACAAAAGCTTTCTCAGACGCTCGTGAGGCTATTGGTTTTATTCCTTGGTATTTTAATTTGCCAGAAGATAAGCCCAACTACGCCAAACAATGGAGCCAGCTTACCGACACTTTGGGTTTTAAAGCAAAATGGGGTATTACCACAGCTGAGCGTCGTCATCCTTTGTTTCGTACACATGGTTCTGGACATGGATGCGAATGGGACGGACCTCTTTGGCCTTATGCTACTACACAGACGTTGAAGGCGCTGTCCAATTTGCTCAATAATTACAAACATAAAGGCAATATGACCCCTCAGGTTTTTTATGACGAACTAAAGAAATATGCCTTTTCGCATCAAATGAATGGTAAGCTTTACTTAGGCGAGTATCAAGATGAGAAAAATGGAGAATGGCTCAAAGGCGACAATCCAAGAAGTAAGTTCTATAATCACTCTGCGTACGCCGACTTAATTATCAGCGATTTAATAGGATTAAAACCTCGTGAAGACCAAGTACTAGAAATCAGTCCTTTGATTTCTAGCAAACAATGGGCTTGGTTTTGTCTAGAAAATATTTCCTATCATGGAAAACTCATCACAATCCTTTGGGACGAAACTGGTAAAAAGTACAACAAAGGCAAAGGCCTACAAGTTTTCGCCGATGGCAAACTCATTGGCAAGTCCAAGAAACTCAAAAAAGTAAGATTTAATATCTAGAAGCTGTAG